>CAYGBB010000105.1:0-1746 GCA_964347985.1 uncultured Moraxellaceae bacterium | reverse complement strand
GAGGCCATCAAGGCCGGTGCTGCCGTGTCGAAAGTGGGCGTGGTGGTGGGTGGCGGCCTGCTCGGTCTGGAAGCGGCCAAGGCGCTGCGCGATCTCGGTCTGGAAACGCATGTGGTGGAGTTCGCTCCGCGCCTGATGGCGGTACAGCTGGACGAGGGTGGTGCAAAAATCCTGCGCCGCAAGATCGAGGCGCTGGGTGTGAAGGTGCACACCGAAAAGAACACGCTGGAAATTGTTGATGGCGAGAATGCCCGTCATGTCATGAAGTTTGCCGACGGCTCCGCACTGGAAACCGACCTGATTCTTTTCTCTGCCGGCATCCGTCCCCGTGACGAACTCGGCAAGCAGGCCGAGCTGGAAATGGGTCCGCGTGGCGGCGTCGTGGTGAACAACTACTGCCAGACCTCCGATCCCGATATCTACGCCATCGGCGAAGTGGCGCTGTGGAGTGGCCGTATCTATGGTCTGGTCGCACCCGGCTATCACATGGCCACCGTTGCCGCGGATCACATCATGGCGGTATCGGCCAAGGAATTTGCCGGCGCCGACATGTCCACCAAGCTCAAGCTGATGGGCGTGGATGTGGGCTCCATCGGTGATGCCATGGGCAGCACCCCGGGCGCACACAGCTATTACTACATTGATGATGCCAAGGACATCTACAAGAAGATTGTGGTGTCGGCCGATGGCAAGCACCTGCTCGGCGCCGTCATGGTGGGTGATGTGGATGCCTACGGCGGTCTGCTGCAGCTGATGCTGAACAAGATGGAGCTGCCGGAATATCCGGATGTGCTCATCCTGCCGGTACGCGATGGCACCGGTGAAGTCGGCGTGGGTGTCGATGCTCTGCCCATGACCGCGCAGATCTGCTCCTGCAACAACGTCAGCAAGAGCGATATCTGCGATGCGATTGATGCCGGCGCCATGGAAGTGGGCGACATCAAGTCAGCCACCAAGGCGGCCACTACTTGTGGCGGTTGTACCGCACTGATCGGCCAGATCCTCAAGTGCGAACTCGGCAAGCGTGGTGTCGAGGTCAAGAAGGATATCTGCGAACACTTCCCGTATTCGCGTCAGGAAATGTATCACCTGATCAAGATTGAAAAGATCCGCACCTTCGGGGAAATGCTGGAGAAGCACGGCACGGGCGATGGCTGCGATATCTGCAAGCCCACCACGGCCTCCATCCTTGCCTCGATCTGGAACGATCACATTCTCAAGACTGAACACGCCAGTCTGCAGGACACCAATGATTACTACATGGCCAACATGCAGAAAGACGGCACTTACTCGGTCGTGCCGCGCATGCCGGGTGGTGAAGTCACGCCCGAAGGCCTGATTGCCGTCGGTCAGGTGGCAAAGAAATACGGCCTGTACACCAAGATCACCGGTGGTCAGCGCGTCGACCTGTTCGGTGCCCGTGTTGATCAGCTGCCCTCCATCTGGAGTGAGCTGATTGATGCCGGTTTTGAGTCCGGTCATGCCTACGGCAAGTCACTGCGTACCGTGAAATCCTGTGTTGGTTCCACCTGGTGCCGTTACGGCGTGCAGGACTCGGTCGGTACCGCGATTGATCTGGAAAAGCGTTACCGCGGTGTGCGTTCGCCGCACAAGCTCAAGTTCGGTGTCAGTGGCTGCACCCGTGAATGTGCCGAGGCACAGGGCAAGGATGTGGGCGTGATTGCCACCGAGAAGGGCTGGAATCTCTACGTATGCGGCAATGGTGGCATGAAGCCACGCCATGCC
>CAYGBB010000104.1:0-6885 GCA_964347985.1 uncultured Moraxellaceae bacterium | reverse complement strand
ACTCGTGAATGGCGATGGGCTGCTGGCTATTGAAGCGCTTGGTGAAGTCGTCGCGTTCCATCATCCGGGTTACGGTGTAGTGGGAGGCGAGACTGATAAGGTCTGCCGCGGTCTTCTGCCCCATCCACTCCGAATTGAACACCACCCGGGTACGGGCCGGGTCGAGAATCTTGAAAACCTGCTCTTTGTAGCTCTTGGCGTTTTCCAGCACCTGCTCGCGGGTCAATGGCTTGCGGGTGACGTTCTTGCCGGTCGGATCGCCGATCATGCCGGTGAAGTCACCAATCAGAAAAATGACCTCGTGCCCCAACTGCTGGAAGGTCCGCAGCTTGTTCATCAGCACGGTGTGGCCCAGGTGCAGGTCTGGCGCGGTGGGATCAAAGCCGGCCTTGATGCGGAGCGGGCGGCCTTCGCGCAGGCGGTCGAGGAGTTCATCCTCCTGGATAAGCTCTTCGCAACCGCGTTTGATCAGGGCAAGTTGTTGTTCCGGCATCATCATGGCAGGGCCCAAAGCATGGAAAGGCGCGGATTCTATCACTATCCCCGTCGCGCATAAGCTACCCTAACGCAACCGGGGGAGGGCATGTATGAGTGAGCTGTATATCGGGATGATGTCGGGCACCAGCCTGGATGGCATTGATGCGGTGCTGGTTGATTTTGCCGAGGGCATCCGCCTTGTCGGCACCCATACCATTGCCATGCCAGACGGTCTGCGTGCCCGTCTGGGTGAGCTCTGCCAGAACGGCCCCGATGAAATTGAGCGCATGGGCAGACTGGATGTCGAGCTGGGCGAGCTGTTTGCCTCTGCGGCACGGGGGGTACTGGAAAGCAGTGAGCACCTGGCGTCCGAAATCCGCGCCATTGGCAGCCATGGCCAGACCATTCGGCATCGCCCTGATGGCCTGCATGCATTTACCTTGCAGATTGGTGATCCGAATGTCATTGCAGAACGCACCGGCATTTCCGTGGTTGCTGATTTCCGCCGGCGTGATATGGCGGCAGGGGGGCAAGGGGCGCCGCTAGTCCCCGCCTTTCATGCAGCGGCATTTGCGCATGCCGCACGGAACCGGGTCATTCTCAATCTCGGCGGCGTGGCCAATGTGACCGTACTTCCGGCGGAGCAGCCGGACAGGGTCACTGGATTTGATACCGGCCCCGCCAATCTGCTGATGGACGCATGGAGCATGGCCTGCCGGGGACAGGCGTATGACGCAGGTGGCGAGTGGGCGGCGTCGGGCGATGTCAATCCGCGACTGCTGGCACGGCTGCTGATGCACCCGTTTCTGACCCGCGTCGCACCCAAGAGCACAGGTCGCGAAGACTTTAATCCTGACTGGTTGCGGACTGAACTGGACGCCCTGCCCGAGCGGGTCAGCGATGTGGATGTGCAGGCGACACTGCTCGAATTCACGGCTGAATCCGTCGTACACGCCATCAAGGGACTCAATCTGACACCGGGCGACCTGTTTTTGTGTGGTGGGGGAGCGCAAAACACGGCGCTGTGGCATCGGCTGGCCAGCTTGCTACCGGATTGGTCCGTAGACAGCACCAGCGCGCTGGGGCTGGCGCCCGGCTGGGTAGAAGCTACGGCATTTGCCTGGCTGGCGCGGCAACGCATGACCGGACAACCCGGAAACCTGCCCGCAGTAACCGGGGCCTCCGGCTTCAGGGTTCTTGGAGGGCTTTATCCGCCGTGAGTGCAGGACCGGTATAAAGAAAGTCAGACGGAAAAGGAGGAGCCACAGCCACAGGTGCTGGTGGCATTGGGATTGTTGATCACGAACTGGGAGCCCTGCAGGCCTTCCTTGTAGTCAACTTCTGAGCCAACCAGGTACTGGAAGCTCATCGAGTCGACCAGCATCGTGACGTCACCATTGGTAAAGAGGGTATCCCCCTCCTTCACCTCGTCGTCAAAGGTAAACCCATAGGAGAAGCCCGAGCAGCCCCCACCGGTAATGTAGACGCGGAGTTTGAGTTCGGGATCACCCTCACTTTCGCGCAGCTTGCGAACCTTGTTGGCTGCGCTGTCAGTCAAGCTCATGGCTTGTGCCATGTCGTTCATGGGTATCACCGGATGCTGGACGGTTATCAGTGTTGATTATCCTAAAGACCGAGTAAAACAGTCAACCTTTAGTTGCTTCAGCCGCCGGGATGTCCTTGCCTGCAACAGGCTGCTCCGTACCGGGCTTGTGTTCAATGCGGGGAATGGCATTCTCACTGTGAAGCAGGCTGCCATTGATCTGGGCGCCCATCACCATCTCCATGGTCTTGTAATACACATTACCGTTGATCTGCGCCTTGGCGGCCAGCTCAATGTGCTCGCTAGCGTAAACATTGCCATTGACGACGCCATTGATGACGATATGAGGGACCCGGATCTCGCCGCTGACCTCGCCATGCACATGCAGGCTTCCCTCACTGGAAAGAATGTTGCCATTGACTCGTCCCTCGACGTGCAAACCGCCGACAAAGGCAATATCGCCGGTAACCTCGGTGTTCCGGGCCACGTAGCTGTGATCCTTGTAATTGTTTGCCTTGTAGGCACTGGCAGTCGTTTTTCTACCGAGCATGGTAGCTCCTCAATGATATTCCGGTTGGTGCCTATCCCTGACCTTGTACTTCCCACTTGAAGCTTTTCTGGATGCGCTGACCTTTGCCGGGAATCAGCACGATATCCACACGCTCGGGACGCATGCCCGCGGGTATCACCCACTCCCCTGACAAACTCTGGAAATACTGGAAGCCGAACCGGCTGTCACCCACGGGTAACGTCACCGTTCGTCCACCGGCAACAAGACGTGCCTCGACTCGTCCACTGATCTCGGCAGCATTACTGCTCACCTGGGTCAGCAACAATCGGTACTGGACCCGACCTTTAGCACCGCCTGGCTGAATATCGATTCGCTCGACAGACAGGCCCTGCGACACGCCCTTTGGCGTGAGCATGCGTTTGTAGAATGCCACCTGCTCTTCCAGTGACGCCATGGTGGCCAGCAGATTCTTGTTATCCTGGCGCAACTTTTCCGTGGCCCCCAGCACAATTTCACGATCATGCAGGGCCACCGACGCTTCATCCTTCATTGTCTGCGACCGATCGGCATACATCCTGACAGTCTGGCGCAGGCGCTGGACCTCTTCCGGGGTGGCCCCTGTGGTCTTGATGCCGTAGCGGGACCCCATATAGAAGCCTCCCACGCCAGCGGCAATGATAAGGATGACGCCGCCAATCCCCAGCGAAAGATTCCGAAACGGGCGATAGGGCACCAGCACCAGTTTCTGCAGGGTCTCTCGCTCACGTCGAAACATGCACTACTCCTCAGGGCAGCAGGGCAATCTGGGTGAGGCCTGCCGTTTCCGGCAACCCGAACATCAGGTTCATGTTCTGAATGGCCTGGCCCGCAGCTCCCTTCACGAGATTATCAATCACGGACAGCACGACAACGGTGTCGCCGCCCTGGGGACGATAGACGGCTATACGACACGTATTCGCGCCCTTCACGCTTCGAGTTTCCGGGGTGGAGCCGGGAGGCATGACATCGACAAAGGGCTCGTTGGCGTAGGCTTTTTCGAACAATTGTTGCAGGTCGCCGGCATCCTTGATCAGGGTGCCGTAAAGCGTCGCGTGTATGCCGCGGATCATGGGCAGCAAGTGCGGAACGAAGGTGAGTCCGACCGCCTCCTGTGTCATACCCGACAGTCCCTGCGAAATTTCCGGCAAGTGTCGATGCCCGTTCACGCCATAGGCCTTGAAGGACTCGCCCGCCTCGGCAAACAAGGCATGTACCTCGGCTTTGCGGCCGGCGCCCGACACCCCTGACTTGGCATCTGCCACAAGGCGGGAGGCATCAATGAGACCCGCCTTGAGCAATGGCATGAAGCCGAGCTGCACTGCTGTCGGATAGCAACCGGGGTTGCCAATGACACGGGCCGTTTTGATTGCCTCCCGATTCACTTCGGGCAACCCATAGACCGACTCTTCCAGAACATCGGGACAGCTATGCGGCATGCCGTACCACTTCTCGAACAAGGCCAGATCCCTGAGACGGAAATCGGCACCCAGATCAATAATCCTGACGCCGCGCGCGAGCAGCTCAGGGGCCTGCTTCATGGCGACGCCATGTGGCGTGGCGAAGAAGACAACATCGCAGGCCCCGAGCACATCAAGGTCTGGCTCACTGAAAGCCAGATCCACATGACCCCGTAAGCTGGGAAAAAGCTGGGCGACGGGCATGCCGGCTTCGGAGCGCGACGTAATGGCCTGCAGCTGGACATGCGGGTGCTGCGCCAGCAGACGCAGAAGCTCAACGCCTGTATAACCGGTACCGCCTACAATGCCTGCCTTGACCACGGGAACACCTGTACAGCTAAGAGAAGTGAGGCCCGGATTATCGGCCATGGCCGGGAACGGGGCAAATAACGTTGTTATGTGGCAATGTAACCCAATGGTTTGGCAGACTTGTAAATCGGCCCCAGGAGGATTTCGTCATGTTGTGGCTCAAAGCCCTGCACCTGATTGCAGTGGTGTGCTGGTTTGCCGGCCTCTTTTATCTGCCCCGTCTGTTTGTCTATCACGCCCAGACGGAGGATGCAGCCGGGCAAGAACGCTTCAGGACCATGGAGCGCAAGCTGTACCGGGGGATCATGTGGCCTTCCATGCTTGCCACCGTGGCGTTTGGCCTGTGGATGCTGGTCGATGGCTGGGACATCTATAAAACCCAGGGCTGGATGCATGCCAAGCTGACGCTGGCGATTCTGCTGATTGCTTATCACTTTTTATGTGGTCATCACCTGCGCGCCCTGCGTGATGGCCGCAGCACCAGGTCGCACGTCTATTTCCGTGTCTTCAACGAGCTGCCCGTGCTGGGACTGGTAGGCATTGTGATTCTGGTTATTGTGAGGCCATTCTGAATGCGCCCGGTTGTCTTGTGTTTTTCCGGCCTCGACCCCTCCGGGGGAGCAGGGCTACAGGCCGATATTGAAGCCATTGCTGCACTAGGCGGCCATGCTGCGGTGGTTTGTACTGCACTGACCGTGCAGGACTCGCAGCGGGTTTATGGCTTTGAGGCCATGTCCCCTGCATTGATCCGGCAGCAGGCGGAGGCGGTACTGGCTGACCTGCCGGTAGCGGCCATCAAGCTGGGCATGCTGGGCTCGGAAGCGATCGCCAACGTGATTGCGGAAATACTGGCCACTCACCCGCGGATCCCGGTGGTACTGGACCCGGTCCTGGCCGCCAACTCGGGCGGCAGCCTGGCCGATGACAGCCTGGCACAGGGACTGCTGCGACTTTTCCCGCTGACAACAGTGATCACACCGAATTCGCCAGAGGCCCGACGCTTAACTGGAACGGATGATCTCGACCAGGCGGTGCAAGATCTGCAGGCACAGGGCGCCGGGCACATACTCCTGAAGGGAGGCCATGAGGCCGGCTCGACCATCCTCAATCGCCTCTATGGACCGGCCGGCCTGTTGACTGAAAGTCATTCGGAACGCCTGCCGGGCGAATTCCACGGCTCCGGTTGCACGCTGGCCGCGGCATTGGCAGCAGGCCTTGCCGCCGGACTGACGTTGCCAGAGGCGGTGGCCGCCGCCGAACACTTTGTCGCTACCGCACTGGGGCGGGCTGACCGGCCCAGGACGCAGGGCCAGTTCCTGCCAGTCCGGATAGTGCCTGAGGGTGTCTTTTGAAGATGCCGCCCCTGCGTGGACTGTACGCGATTACCGACACCCACTTGCTGGCCGGTCGGCTGCTGCCGTCGGTGGAAGCCGCCCTGGAGGGTGGGGCGGCCATCATCCAGTACCGTGACAAATCAGAGGATCACCCGCGTCGTGAGACAGAGGCACGCGCCCTGCTGGAGCTGTGTCAGCGTTATGACCGGCCCCTGCTGATCAATGATGATGTTGCGCTGGCGGTTCGCATTGGTGCCAATGGCGTGCATCTGGGGCGCGGGGACGGCGGGCTGGCGCTAGCTCGCACACTGCTTGGTCCCAATGCCATCATCGGCGCCACTTGCCACGACTCACTGACCTTTGCTGCCGAGGCCGCTGCAAATGGCGCCAGTTATATCGCCTTCGGGGCCCTCTATCCCTCATCAACCAAGCCAGGCGCGCGTCTGGTTACACTAGAGACGCTGACGGCCGCCCGCCGATTTGATTTGCCCGTAGTGGCGATAGGAGGCATTAGTACTGATAATGCCGCCCTTGCGATTGCGGCCGGTGCAGATTGTGTCGCTGTCATCAGTGACCTGTGGTGTGCGAGCAACATCACCTGCCGCGCCCGGGCATTTTCCTTGTTATTTTGAACCGTTTTTTTGCCGAGCCTGTCATGAGCCGATCCGACGAACTTTTTTCTGCCGCCTGCCGTCACATTCCCGGGGGCGTGAACTCCCCGGTGCGTGCTTTTCGTGGCGTGGGTGGGACGCCGGTATTTTTTGCGCGCGCCAAAGGCGCCTACCTCTTTGACGCCGATGATCGTCAGTACATTGATTATGTTGGCTCCTGGGGCCCGGCCATTCTGGGTCACGCTCACCCGGACGTGATTCGCGAGGTTCAGGAGGCTGCCGTAAACGGCCTGACGTTTGGCGCACCCACCGAACTTGAAGTGCGCATGGCCGACAAGGTGTGTGAACTGGTGCCCTCAATGGACATGGTGCGCATGGTGAGTTCGGGAACCGAGGCCACCATGAGCGCCATTCGCCTGGCGCGGGGCTATACCGGCCGTGATGTGCTGGTGAAGTTCGAGGGCTGCTATCACGGCCACTCTGACTCACTACTGGTGAAGGCAGGCTCCGGCGCATTGACCATGGGAGTGCCAAGCTCGGCGGGCGTGCCGGCCAGCCTGGCACAACACACCGTCACACTGGAGTTTAATAATCTCGCCCAGAC
>CAYGBB010000103.1:0-6926 GCA_964347985.1 uncultured Moraxellaceae bacterium | reverse complement strand
GGGCTGGCCGAGTTTGATCACGAGAACGTGCTGGAAGTGTACCGGCCCGATTTTGCCGACAAGCGCGTGATGGCCGGGTTCCTGGCGACGACGCCGCGTCCGCGCCAGGCCTTTCACCATATTTTCACAGAGGCTGTTAGTCGCTGGCACGATGGCCGTTTTGATGGCGAATACAACGAGTCATGGCCGCACTTCAAGGCGCGTGTACTGGCATCGTTTGACCAGCTGCGCAGTGACAGTGGTGATGCCCTGGTATTTACCTCGGGGGGAGTGGTCAGTGTGATGGTGCAAAAGGTACTGTCACTCACTGATGCCAACTCCTTTGCCATCAATGCCACCATTCACAACAGCAGTGTCACCCGCATGCTGTATCGCGCGGATGAAACCTCGCTGCATTCCTTCAACAGCACGGCACATCTGGATATCTTCAATGACTCCGGCCTGCTGACGTATCGTTAAAAATTACGGAGTGTCACCATGACCACCATTTTTGATCTGACTGGCAAGATTGCGCTGGTGACCGGCGCCAGCCGTGGTATTGGCGCCAGTATTGCCCGCCTGCTTGCCGAGCAGGGTGCCCATGTCATTCTCTCCAGCCGCAAGGCCGAGGGCTGTGAAGGGGTGGCTACCGAAATCCGCAATGCCGGTGGCAAGGCCGAGGTCATGCCATGCCATATCGGCGAGATGGAGCAGATCGAGCAGATTTTTTCCGCCATTCGCGAAAAGCATGGCCGTCTGGATATTCTGGTGAACAATGCAGCAACCAACCCGCATTTCGGGCCCATTCACGAAACCGATCTCACTGCCTTCCAGAAAACCGTGGACGTGAATATCCGCGGCTACTTTTTCATGTGCGCACGTGCCGTCAAGCTCATGGGCGAGACGGGTGGCGGCAGCATTGTGAATGTGGCTTCCGTAAACGGGGTGATTCCTGGTGCCTTCCAGGGTATTTACTCCATTACCAAGGCTGCCGTGATTTCCATGACAAAAGCGTTTGCCAAGGAAGCCGCCGCATCGAATATTCGCGTGAATGCGCTACTGCCCGGTGCTACCGAGACGAAATTCGCTTCGGCACTTACCCAGAACCCGGTCATCCTTAACGAGTTGCTCAAGCATGTGCCGATGAACCGCGTGGCCCAGCCCGATGAAATGGCCGGTGCCGTGCTGTTCCTTGTGTCACCTGCGGGCAGCTACACTACCGGCACCTGCCTCAATGTTGATGGCGGGTATCTGCTCGTCTGATGGAGATCTGACATGCTGGCTGCAAATATCTGGGTGGTGATTGTTGCCTTGCTGCATCTCTATTTCCTGGTGCTGGAGATGTTTCTCTGGACCACACCCTATGGCCGAAAAGTATTTGGACTAACAGAAACCTTTGCGCAGGAAAGCCGTTCTCTGGCGGCCAATCAGGGCCTGTATAACGGCTTTCTGGTGGCAGGACTTGTCTGGGGACTGTTGCTGGGTGCGGAGGGATTTCCGCAAAAGGTATTCTTTCTCTCCTGCGTGATTGTGGCGGGCATCTACGGTGCGGCAACGGCCAACAAGAAAATCCTCTGGGTGCAGGCAGCACCGGGTGCGATTGCATTGGCGCTGGTCCTGTTCACGCATTGATTCATTGGGGTATACCCTTTAGCACAACCATTGATGAAAAAAGGACACGCGCATGAAGGCCGTTCTCTGCAAGCAACATGGACTTCCTGAAACCCTCGTTGTGGAAGAGGTGCCTGACCTGGTGCCTGGTCCCAGGCAGGTTGTCATCAGTGTCAGCGCCTGTGGCGTGAACTTTCCCGATACGCTCATCATCCAGAATCTCTACCAGTTCAAGCCGGATCTGCCATTTTCACCGGGCGGTGAACTTGCCGGTTTCGTGAAATCGGTAGGCGAGGGCGTTACGCACCTGCAGCCGGGGCAACCGGTGCTGGCCTTTACCGGCTGGGGGGGTTATGCCGAAGAGGTATGTGCCCCTGTCAAAAGCGTGATTCCGTTGCCGCCGGGACTGGACATGAAAGTGGCCGCAGCCTTCATGATGACCTACGGCACGTCGTTCCATGCGCTCAAAGACCGCGCGCAATTACAACCGGGTGAAACCCTGCTGGTGCTGGGCGCTGCCGGCGGCGTTGGCCTTGCGGCCATCGAGCTGGGAAAGAAAATGGGCGCCCGCGTGATTGCGGCGGCATCGACGGCCGAGAAGCTTGCCGTGTGCAAGGAACATGGGGCAGATGAGGTCATCAATTACGAAACCGAAGACCTGCGCGAGCGCATGAAGGTACTCACCGATGGCAAGGGTGCCGACGTGATTTATGATCCGGTCGGTGGCAAATTTTCCGAGCCAGCCCTGCGCAGCATTGCCTGGAAGGGACGCTATCTGGTGGTGGGTTTTGCGGCCGGTGATATTCCGAAGATTCCACTCAACCTGCCGTTGCTGAAAGGTTGCGCCATCATGGGCGTGTTCTGGGGTGATTTTGCCGCACGTGAGCCGCAGGCCAATATGGCCAATGGCATGCAACTGTTCCAGTGGCTGATGACGGGAGAACTCAAGCCGCATATTTCCGCAACCTATCCGCTGGAAAAGGCCGCAGAGGCATTGCGGTCACTCATGGAGCGTCGTGTTAGCGGGAAGGTGGTGCTGGTGACCGGGAAGTAAACCGGTCCTGTCCTGTCGTCTCATTCCACTGTTCAAACGGATCTGAACCATGAAAAAAAAGCTGTCCGCGCTGGCAATTGTTTTTATCACGGGTGCTGCAATCGCCATGCTCTGGTGGCGGTCCACGCCCTCGCTGCATGCGGTAGCGTGGCAGCCGGGTGAGGCACCTGCGCTGACTGGTGTGCTTGCTGCCAATACGGATCTGAAACAAGCCGGGTTGCTGGCAAAAGGACAGGTTCACGGCCCTGAAGACATCGCGTTTGATGCACAAGGCCGTCTTCATGCCGGCCTGCACGATGGTCGTATCGTTCGTCTGGATGGAGACAAGGTCACCACGCTTGCCAATACCGGGGGGCGCCCGCTTGGCATGCAGTTTGATGCCGGTGGCAACCTGATTATTTGTGATGCCTGGAAAGGCCTGTTGTCGCTCGGCCCCGATGGACAGTTCACCACGCTGGTGAGTGAGGTCTACGGGGTGCCGCTCACGTTTACCGATGATCTGGATATTGCAGCGGACGGGAAAATCTATTTCACCGATGCCAGCACCAAATACCATCAGCCGGATTATGTGCTGGACCTCCTTGAAGGCCGTCCTTATGGCCGTTTGTATGTGTATGACCCCGAGACTAAAACGGCAAAGGTAGTGCTCGATAATCTCTATTTTGCCAATGGTGTTGCGCTCTCCAGAAATCAGGATGCCGTGTTTGTTGCCGAGACCTACCGTTATCGTATCCGCAAGGTATGGATCAGCGGCGAGAAGGTTGGGCAGAACGAAATCATTGCCGACAACCTGCCGGGCCTGCCCGACAACATCAACAGTGACCGCAACGGCACCATCTGGCTGGCCATGCCCTCGCCACGCAAACCGATTGCGGATGTCTCTGCCAGGCATCCGTGGATGCGCGAGCTGATGGTGCGTTTGCCCCGTGCGTTCTGGCCCAAGCCAGACCGCTATGGCCTGGTCGTGGCCATCGATGAGAACGGCAAGATATTGAAGAGCCTGCATGATCCGAGCGGTGATCATCTGCGCATGATCACTTCGGTTACGCCCTACCAGGGCAAGCTGTATTTCGGTTCGCTGGAGAACGACCGCATCGGCCGGTTGTAACCAGTAGTCATTTACAGACTAATCATCTTTAGCTTTCCGGTACTTCATAAACAGCATGAAATGCGCTAGTGTGACCATCCAGTCTGTTTAATTGAAAATAATGAATACAGGATGCCGCGATGAGCTCAACTGTTTCCCATCCCACCCTGGTCCATGCCTTTCTGCACTGGGCTGAAACCACCCCGGACAAGGTCTACACGACCCAGCCCTACAAGGGGCAGATTGAGGAATTGACCTGGGCGCAGTGCGCCGATCAGGTACGGCGCATGGCCACCTATCTGGACAGCCTGGACCTGCCCAAGGGCTCGTCCATTGCCCTGCTGGGCCGTAACAGCGCCCACTGGATTCTGGCTGATCTGGCCATCTGGTTGTCCGGCCATGTCACCGTGCCGCTGTATCCCACACTGAACGGTGAGACAGCAGAATTCATTTTCGAGCATTCGGAAGCCCGCCTGCTCATCATCGGCAAGATGGATGGTGTGGCGGATGGCTGGCGCAGTATTGAACCGGTTATTCCTGCCGACATTCCCATGATTGGCCTGCCGATGTGCCCGCGCAGCGATATCATGCAATGGACGGATATTGTGGCCCGGGTCGAGCCGCGTGATCTGCCGTTGCCCAGTCCGGATCGGCTCGCCACCATTGTTTACACCTCCGGCAGTACTGGCCAGCCCAAGGGCGTCATGCACAGCTTTGCCGCCATTGTGTCGGTCGCTGCGGGTCTGCGGGATGTTTATAGCGTCAACAATCAGGACCGCATGCTTTCCTATCTGCCGCTGGCGCATGTGGCCGAGCGCGCCGTACTGGAAACCTCGTCGCTGTATTTCGGTTTCAGTGTGTTCTTCTCCGAGGGACTGGAAACTTTCCAGAAGGATTTGCAGCGGGCGAAGCCGACAATTTTCTTCTCGGTACCGCGCCTGTGGACCAAGTTCTATCTCGGCGTAAACGAAAAGCTGCCGCTTGAAAAGCAGAAGAAGCTTTTCCGCATTCCCATTCTCTCCGGCATCATCAAGCGCAAGATTCTCAAACAGCTTGGTCTGGAGAAGTGCCGCATGGCCGTGACTGCCTCGGCGCCGCTGCCACCCCACATCATCCAGTGGTATCGCAACCTGGGGCTGGAACTGCTCGACGTGTACGGCATGACCGAGAACTTCGGGTACTCGCACGGCTCGCGGCCTGGCGAGGTGCGAGTAGGGTATGTTGGCCACTGCAATCCCGGCGTGAGTTGCCGCATTGCGGCCAATGGCGAAATTGAAGTGAAGAGCCCTGGCCAGATGATGGGCTATTACAAAAACCCGGAAAAAACCGCCGAGGACATGACCGAAGACGGTTATCTGAAAACCGGTGATCGTGGCGAGATTGACGAACAGGGCCGTCTGAAAATCACTGGCCGTGTGAAGGAGCTGTTCAAGACCTCCAAGGGCAAGTATGTGGCCCCGGTGCCTATTGAACAGAAGCTCAGCAACCATCCCAAGGTGGAAGTGATCTGCGTAACTGGCCCCAGCCAGCCACAGCCGTTTGCCCTGCTGATGCTGTCACTGGATGCCATGGCCGAACTGGATGCTGAGCACTTGAGTCGGGAGCAACTCACCGGCGAGTTTGATGCCATGTTGAAAGAGGTGAATGCAGCGCTCGAGGATCACGAGCGACTGGACTATCTCGTGGTGGTGAAAGATCAATGGACCATGGATAACGGTTTCCTGACACCGACCATGAAGATCAAGCGCAATATCATTGAAGACCGCTATTTGCCGCAAGCCGATCACTGGGTCACGCAGCGCCAGACGGTGATCTGGGAGTAAGATGTTCCAGTCGGGCCGCTGGCAGTGCAAAACTGTCAGCGGTCACCCGATGTATCCTGCTTGTTCCAGACTCTTTCTTACTGGGCTGGCGCTGTATGAACAACATCGGTGATGCTGGTATTTTCCTGAGTGGCGTGCAGTGATTTCCGCCACGCCACCACCACCGATCCCAGAAAATCCCCAACCTCGGCAAATACTTCGCGTGTGATCTCGCCACGCACAATGCCGTGCTGGTGAAAGCTGACCTCCTGGTAGCGCTTGTCGATGGCACCCAGGCGTCGATAAATCTCGCGGCCACCCCGTACATCCACTTTCGGGTCCTGGTCGGCATGCATGATCAGGGATGGAATCCGGATGGTCGGTAAATCCCGCCGTATGCTTCGCATCAAGCGCTTGATCTGCACAATGCTGCTGACCGGGCAGCGCAGGTAATTGATATGCGGATTATCGGCATGGTTGGTGACATAGGCTTTCTGATAAGCCCCCAGCCCGGTGAGCTGCAATAGCCGGTTGCCATAATGCACGAGCTCGGCAAAGTGGGCGGAGAAAGACCTGAATTTCAGCGGGGCGCTGATGCTGATGACTGCGGAAAAGGCGTCTGGCTGACGGATTACGCTTTGTAATGCCACCGCGCCGCCGGTTGAAAATCCGGCCATCACAATGTGGTCGCAGCAGCACTCCAGAATGCGTCGGCCCCGGTCCACGGAGTCCATCCACTCTTCGACACGACGGTTGGCCAGATCCAGGGCAGAGGTGCCATGGCCGGCCATGCGTGGGGCATACACGGTGTAGCCGCGCGCGTGCAGGTAGTCTGCCCATTCGCGGACTTCTTCTGGCGCTGCCATCAGGCCATGAACGAGTAACACCCCCCAGGAGGAATGCTGTGCTGGCAGAAAGACCGGCGCACCAATGTGGGCTGGCTTCGATTCACCTGCCAGAAAATGCCGGTGGTAGTCCCTGCTGAACAGCGCCTCTTCTGCAGCGAGAAGTTCAGGGAGCGGGGAGGTGGGCAAGGCTGTCATTATGCGGCAGATGCCATGGCAAAGGCGTTGTAGATCATGGCGTAATGGCAGCCGGCACCAATCAGCACCATGACATGAAACAGTTCATGAAAGCTGAAAACGCCCGGCAGAATGAGGGGTTTCTTGATGGCATAAAATACGGCGCCCATCGTGAAGGCTGCACCGCCAGAGAACAGCAAATATTGCTGGGCCACCGTCATGGCAGAAAGTACCTGCTGAATCGGCAATACCAGCAGCCAGCCCATGGTCAGATAAATCAGCGCAAACAGCACACGCGGGGCGCGCGGGAAAAATATCTGCGTGAGCACACCAAATCCGACCAGCCCCCACTGGATGGCAATCATTGGCAC
>CAYGBB010000102.1:0-6966 GCA_964347985.1 uncultured Moraxellaceae bacterium | reverse complement strand
GCTTACACACAGACTCACGGGGCGAACAGGGTACAGGGGGCATTGGGGCAGTGGGAGACGTTTCGTGCAGCTGGTCATGACGCCGTGCGGAATTCGCGCGGCGTCACGCCAAGCCAGCGCCGGAACGTGCGACTGAAATTGGAGGTGTCGCCATAGCCCAGACGCTCGGCCACCATCTCTACCGGCAGTTCTGTCTGCAGCAGCAGCCAGCAGGCAAGCTCCTTGCGCACATCATCCAGCAGCTGCTGGTACGTAGTGCCTTCCTCGTGCAGGTGGCGGATCAGGGTGCGTGAAGACACGTGTTCTTCTGCCGCCATTTCCTCCAGCGTCGGGTAATGTTCTTTGCAGTGCACCAGCCGTGACTGTACCCGCTGGGTCAGGCTGCCACCTTGCTGTTCTTTCTGCAGCAGGCGCTCACATTCGCGCAATGCAATACGCGCTGCCTCCGGGTCGGCGGCAAGGCTGGGACTGTTGATCAGGTTGGCCGTGACATGAATGCGCAGTTGCGCGTTACCAAAACTGTTCTGCACGGCAAGATGCTGGTACATCGCGGCCCATGGTGGCTCCGCGAAGGGCCACTCGATGTGCACTTCTCCCTGCAGGGATTTTCCCGTCACTGTTTCCAGCAGACGCAGCAGGCTGGCAACAAAATGTCCGAGCAGGTACTCGCGCAACTCCTCGGGCATCATGTGTTCATCAATCACCATGCACAGGTTTTCACCCTGCTCTTGCCGCATGGAGGCGACGCCCTGCCGTAACGAGGCATAGCGTTCCACTGCTGCCAGTGCCTGCACCAGATTGCTGCTGGCGACCACTGCGCTACCAAGCGCCCCATGGGCCGACAGTTGCGTGAGGTTACCCACTTCAATGCCAAGCCAGGGGCACTGCGACAGGGCCAGTGCATGCAAGGTCAGACGGCGCATCTGTTCCAGGCTCAGGAAGCGGTTGTCCGTATGCAGCGTTTCCCAGTCGAGATGGGTGCCCGCAATTATCTCGGCCTCGCTGAAGCCGCGACGGCGCAACTCGGCGCACAGCAGGCGTGCGTAGACCGGATGTATCGCTGGCTTGAGCCAGTGCTCCGGTTCGATCATGCGGCCTCCGCTGGTTGAGATGTCATAAAAAGACGATTTATTGCCAATCCTAGCGGTTATTTCGGCCGAGGGGGAGCCCTAGTCTGGAGGCTGTCCCATTGATGACTGAAAGGAGCTGCCATGACTGCTGCCATTTCCACTACTGATCACGCCGCGGTCACCTATCGCGACCGCAAGCGATATGCCTGGTTGTTGTCCGTGTTTGCCCCGCTGGGCGGCCCGCTGGGCCCAATTCTCTACCTGCAGACCGGCAATGTGGCCTGGCTGTGGGCCTTCCTTGCGTTGTTCTATGTCGGCGTGACCATGATGGACCGCCTGTTTGGCGAGGACCGGAGCAATCCGCCGGAATCAGCGGTGCCGCGTCTGGAGGCTGACAACTATTACCGCTATATCACCTACGCCGTCGTGCCCATGCTGTGGTTCGGTTTTTTCTTCAATGTGATCTTTCTCGCCACGCATGAACTGCCCTGGTATCACTGGCTTGCCGTGGTGTTGACCACTGGCAGCATGCTGGGGTTTGGACTTAACCTTTGTCACGAGATGGGCCACAAGAAAAACCTGCTGGATCGCAAGCTGGCCGTGGCCACGCTGGCGCTGGGTGCGTATGGACATTTCAGTGTAGAGCACAATCGCGGGCACCACCGTCATGTGGCAACCCCGGAAGATCCGGCGTCCTCGCGCATGGGTGAAACCATCTACCGTTTTGTCTTTCGTGAAATGCCGGGTGCCTTTTTCCGTGCGTGGGATCTGGAGTGCGAGCGCATGGAGCGCCTCGGCAAGTCCGACTGGAGTCTGGACAATGAAATGGTGCAGGGCGGTGTCATCACGTTTGTGCTGTATGCAGGCCTGATTGCACTGTATGGCGTTGCCATGGTGCCCATCCTGATGGTGGTCGCGTTCTGGGGAGCCTTCCAGCTCACCTCGGCCAATTACATCGAGCATTACGGCCTCATCCGCAAAAAACTTGCCAATGGCCGTTACGAGCAGTGCCAGCCGCACCACTCATGGAACAGTAACCACATTGCATCCAACCTGGTGCTGTTCCATCTGCAGCGTCACTCGGATCACCATGCACACCCGACCCGCAGCTATCAGTCACTGCGAGACTTCCCGGATCTGCCACGACTGCCGGTGGGTTACTTCGGCATGTTCCTGGCGGCATATGTGCCACCGGTATGGTTTCGCATCATGAACCCGCGATTGATCGAGGCGGTGGATGGCAATGTCGAACGCATCAATTTCATGCCCTCAAGGCGGCAGCGCCTGATGCGGCAGTATGGATTGCTTGAAAGACAGGTTGCTTGAACCGCAGTCATCCTGCTCATGAATCGCATCAGCCTTGTTTTTGGCACCAGCGTTATGGTGGGTGCCAATAACAAGGCTACACTTTTTATTCTGAGTGGCACTCGCGGTACCACGGGCAAGAGGTTCACGTCACATGTCTACCACCGTCAAAATTATCGGTATTTCTGGCAGCCTGCGCCGCCAGTCGTTTAACACGGCATTGCTGCGGGCAGCGCAATCCCTGGTCGGCCCCGATATCGAGCTGGAGATCGCCACCCTGCATGGCATTCCCCTCTACGATGCTGATCTGGAGGAGAAGGAGGGTTTGCCTCAGGCGGTGCGCGATCTCAAGGCCCGCATCATGGCCAGCGATGGCCTGGTGTTCGCCACGCCGGAATACAACAACGGCATTCCCGGCGTCTTCAAGAACGCCATCGACTGGTTGTCGCGTCCGCCTGCGGATATTGCCCAGGTTTTTGGTGGCCGCCCCATTGCGGTAATGGGGGCCTCGCCCGGCGGATTCGGTACCATCCTCGCTCAGAATGCATGGTTACCCGTGCTCAGAACACTGGGTGCGCAGCACTGGAGCGGTGGCCGCTTGATGGTGTCCAGAGCGCACCAGCTGTTTGACGCGAACGGGGTGCTGAACGATGAGGCCGCGAGCAAGTCATTACGTGAGTTCGTGCAAGGCTTCTCGCAGTTTGTTCGTGACAAAAACGCGTAAGCAGATAGCTGTGCGCCGCAGGGCACTAGTACTTCATGGAAAAACCCAGGCTGACACCATCCCGGGTGACAACGGGAGTGATGCCGGCCCGCGGACTTTCCGGGCTGGTGAAATGGGCCGCAAATCCGGCGCCTATCGCACACCCGGCAATCACATCCCGCCAGTGATGCAGCTCCAGGTCGACGCGCGTATACGCGACAAATGCGGCGGGCAGCGTGGCGGGTGCACCGTATTTATGTCCGTAGCGCCTGTCGATGAACGCGGCGCCCGCACAGGCGGTGGTGGCGTGCCCCGAAGGAAAAGAGTTCTTGCCGCCATTCGGGCGAGTGCCCCAATCGGTGGAGTTAACGGCGGCCTTCAGGCCTTCCGTGGTCAGTTCGCTGGCGACCACGGTGTATGCCCACTGCCTTACGCCCTCGTTGTCGTGCCTGTGCAGCGCCATGCCAAGCCCGATGGCAGGCAGGGCGTACTTCAGGATGTCGCCAGCGTCGCGTTCAGGGTTCTCCAGACGAAATAACGGCTCCTCGGCGTGGGCCACAGTGGCCAGCCAGCCCGCCAGGAAGATGGCGGCCGGCATTACCCGGAAATCAGAACGGAAATGAGCGCTGGGGTGCTTCATGGTGGCCTGCTCATGATGTGCCTGCCTTACGGCAGCAGTACCGTTGACCCCACCGTCTCTCCTGCTGCCAGCGCACCGTGGGCCCGGGCCGCGTCCCTGAGTGCATAGCGCTGGCAGATATCCACGTGAATCTTGCCGCTGCCGATCATGGCGAACAGCTCGTTGGCCATGTCTTGCAGGTGGGCGGGCGTATCGGCGTAGGTGGCAAGGGTAGGGCGGGTGACATAGAGCGACCCCTTCTGCGCCAGAATGCCAAGGTTGACGCCGGTGACGGGGCCGGAGGAGTTGCCATAACTGACCATGAGGCCACGCGGGGCCAGGCAGTCGAGGGAAATCTCCCAGGTGGTTTGCCCCACCGAATCGTAAACCACCGGGCACTTTTTCCCGTCGGTCAGTTCCAGCACACGCTGACGGATATCTTCGTGTCGGCGGTTGATGCAGGCGGCAGCACCCAGCTGCAACGCCCGCTCGGCCTTTTCCTCCGAGCCGACCACGCCGATCAGGTTGGCGCCCAGGGCATGCGCCCACTGGCAAGCGATAGAGCCGACACCGCCCGCAGCGGCATGGAACAGCAAGGTGTCGCCGGCTTTCACGTTATAGGTCTGGCGCAGCAGGTATTGCGCAGTCAGGCCCTTGAGCATCACGGCCGCGGCCTGCTCAAACGAAATGTTCTCCGGCAGTTTGACCAGGTTCGCCGCCGGCAGCACATGCAGTTCGCTGCAGGCACCCAGCGGCCCGGTGGCATAGGCAACGCGATCACCAATCTTGATACTGCTGACGGCACTCCCCACGGCCTCGACTTCGCCGGCAGCCTCGGTGCCAAGGCCGGAGGGCAGGCTGCCCGGGGAGTAGAGGCCGCTGCGGAAATAGGTATCGATAAAGTTCAGGCCGATGGCGTGGTTGCGTACGCGCACTTCCTGCGGGCCGGGCGTGGCCGGCGTGTAGTCGCGGTATTCAAGCACCTCGGGGCCGCCGTGGGCGCTGAACTGGATACGCTTGGCCATGGTCAGGCTCCGTTGGGGAAGGAATGTTAATGCTAGCGTTGTAATGCCGCGCGTGCTTGAACCTGATTTCCCTGATCCGCCCCAGATAAAGGGGTGTGCTGTGTGCAATGCGGCAGGGCTGTCAGAGATGGACAGTTTCTGAATCCGTTGGTATTCCAGTAGATGATTTTAATACTGCATGATGACGACGGCCGTTCATCACAGTAGCGGCTTGATGGGCAGCAGCTGATAGAGCCGTGCCTTGCTGCGTTTTGCCAACGAAACGTACTGATCCGGATTGTCCCTGGCTGCATTCCAGCTGTTGCCTGGTGCCATGTCTGTTTCGATGGCGTGCTCCACCGCGCGCGCCAGTCCCTCGTCGTGAATGATTGCCCCGACTTCGGTATTCAGGTTCTCGGATCTCGGGTCGAGGTTGAAGGTTCCGATGTAGACGGTTTTCGAATCAATCACCAGCGTCTTGGCATGTAGCGCAAAGACAGGGGCCTTCCGGTTTGCCGCCACAGTGCGCTGCATCAGCTTGCGCTGTACGTCCGGGTCCGGTTTGTACTCGTAAATCTGTAATCCCATCTTGAGTAACCGGTCGCGCTGGTTTCGATAACCGCTGAAGGCCGGAAGATTGTCGGTGGAGGCGAGGGAGTTGGTATTGATCCGCACCTTGATGCCGCGCGCGATGATCTGCCGGAACAGCGCTATCGCCTCATCCGACAGGACGAGGTAGGGAGACTGTATGGTGACGCTTAGCCTTGCGCCCTGAACCAGCCGGGCAAGCCCGGCAGTCGTTTGACCGCCGCCGCCAAGATGGACCTGGTTGTCATTCTTGCCGGGGCGATCACTGATGAATTCGACCTTGCCCCAGGTCATCTGCTGCGACAGACGGGCAAAAGCTGTAGGCGTCGCCGCGATGGCGGCGCGCACTTCGGGAGCAAAGTTTTCCGGCGACTTCGCGTACTCGTGCAGATCGCGATAGATCTGCGCGATTTCCTTGTCATTCACACTGACGTTGCTCTGCATCAGGCCGATGCCGTCGTAGAGCTCTTCGACTTTAACGCTCAGTGTGCTGTTCCAGAAGCTCTCAAAGTTTGCCTGCATCGCCTGCACCACAGGGCCGAGCAAAAGTACATCCCTGTCGCGGAAGTTGTACTCGTGGTTGTAGTCGAAGTACTCGGCCGCCATGTTGCGTCCGCCCGTGATGGCAATCTTGCCGTCAATGACCAGTGTCTTGTCGTGCATGCGCTGATTGACGCCGCGGAAATTGGTGAGTCCGTTAAGCACGCGCTTCTGCAGCGGCACGCCCACCGAGGTCTGCGGGTTGTAAATGCGGATGTCGATATTCGGGTGCCGGGCGAGGGCAAGCAGCGACTTGTCCGGGGCGTCGATCATCAGGTCATCCACGATCACCCGCACACGCACACCGCGGTCCGCCGCGCGCAGCAGCGCCTCCGCCGCCAGAATGCCGATGTTGTCCGTGCTCCAGATGAAGTACTGGACCTCTATCGATTTCCGGGCATGTTCTGCCAGCCATGCCCGGGCGAGCAGGGCTTCCTCTCCCGTATCCAGCACGTAAGACCCGCTTTTGCCGGTATTCGCCATTATCTGGGCATCGATGAATGCCATGGGGGCATCGCTTGTCGCTGGCGCGGCCCACACGCATCCGGCACTCACCATAAGCGCTGCGATAAGGGCCCAATCCCGTATTCTCATCGTTTGTTATGTGCCTGCAAGTAAGCCGATATCTGTGCCGATATCCTGATTTTTGTTGGATTTTACAGGCTTGCTGACGCTAATAGAACCGGAAGATGGATCCGCGCCATGGACTCGGGTTTTAGGCGAGAGTCCATGGCGGCATAATTGGCTGTGCCTGAATCAGGCGGCTTTTACTGATTTCTGCTCAAGCTCGTTGGAGATATCCAGAAGCGTCTTGATGATGAACGCGGAGTGATGCCCCACCACGAAGGGCACCGCGGTTTTGTTGTAGTTCATGATTGATTTTTGCAAAAAATTAAAGCGTACATGGGCGGCATTCAGCTTTTTGTAGAGCTCTGCATCGGCAATCAGGGTTTTATCCTTGCGCAATATGTCCAGCTTTTTTGAGAAGTCGAGTACCAGTTCCTCAATTGAGAGTTCAGCGCTGGTTTCCCGGAACATGTCACTTCCGATCGAGTAGATTCTCTCAAGATACCGGCTCTTGATATACGCCATCAGAACGGCCTGTTTTCTGAGTGCCCCGACGGTTTTGTTTTTACC
>CAYGBB010000101.1:2352-7021 GCA_964347985.1 uncultured Moraxellaceae bacterium | reverse complement strand
CCCGATTAACCACCGGTCCTGCTTTTGGCATCGTCCAGACGCTCACGCTTTGCATGATCGTCAACACTGCTAGACTCAGGGGCATACGCATGAGGAGGCAAGCGTATGAGCGCCCATGAATGCAAAACCACAGGACTCATCCTGTCTGGCGGCGGCGCCCGAGCCGCCTATCAGGTTGGAGTACTGCGCGCCGTTGCCGACATCCTTCCGCCCGACTGTCACAATCCCTTCAACATCATTTGTGGCACTTCGGCCGGAGGCCTTAATGCCACCGGCCTTGCCACACATGCCGACTGCCTGCACGACGGCATCAGCATGCTGGAGTCCGTCTGGGGAGGTTTCCGCTCGCATCAGGTGTATCGCACCGACTGGCCGGGGGTACTGCATCGGGCAAGCCGCTGGCTCTGGACCATGGCATTCGGACGACTGCGCCGGGACCTGCCCATCTCCTTGCTGGACAACAGTCCGTTACGCGGATTGCTGGATGCTCACCTGCCCCTGGAACGGATACAACTGGCCATCGACAAAGGCTGGCTGGAGGCACTCTGCATCACAGCCTCCGGTTATTCGACAGGTGAGTCTGTCAGTTTTTTCCAGGGTGCCCCGCACCTTGAAAGCTGGTCCCGCGCTCGACGGGTAGGCATTCGTGCCGCCATCTCCATTGATCACCTGTTGGCCACAGCCGCCATTCCCATGCTGTTCCCGGCAGTGAAGGTAAACCGCGAGTTTTTTGGCGATGGTGCCCTGCGCCAGCATGCCCCCATCAGCCCTGCCCTGCACCTGGGTGCAGAACGCATACTGGTCATCGGGGTTGGCGGACAGGACAAGGAAGCCGCCAGGGAAAGATCGCTGAGCTATCCAAGCATCGCCCAGATTGTCAGCCATATCCTGAGCAGTTCGTTTGTAGACAGCCTGGAGTCCGACATCGAACGACTGACGCGCATCAACAAAACGCTTAGCCTGATTCCGGAGGAAATCCGCAAACAGCACAGCACGTTGCGTCCCATCGAAGTGCTGGCCATTTCACCCAGCGCCCAGGTGCTCGACATGATCGCGATGCGTCATGCCGATGCCCTGCCCAAAAGTATTCGCCTGTTTGTTCGTGGCTCGGGTGCCATCCAGAATGCTGGATCGGGTGTACTCAGTTATCTGCTGTTCGAAGCCGCCTACTGTCAGGATCTCATGCAGCTGGGTTATACCGATGGCTGCGAACGCAAGGAAGAACTGAAACGCTTTTTCAACATCACCGACACGCCGCACGAAAAACCGGCCAGCAATGTCGTTGAGTTCAAGAGAAGCGAAGGCTGAATCGACTCCCTAAGCAAGTGAAGGGCCATGACGAGTCATCAATACTTCTCAGGCACTTCACGCAGACGCATCAACCCCTCCTGAGCCGTGCTCGCCACCAGACGACCATCCTGACTATAGATCAGCCCGCGATTCATTCCGCGCGAACTGGATGCATTCGGGGCATCCATGTCATACAGCAGCCACTCATCCGCGCGAAACGAACGATGAAACCACATGGAGTGATCAATGCTGGCTGCCTGCATGTTGTTCTGCATGAACGACACACCATGCGGCAGCATGGCGGTTCCCATCAGGGCAAAATCGGACGCAAACGCCAGCACACACTGATGCAGCAAGGGATCATCCGGGAGACGGCTCTGGGCACGCATCCAGTGATAACGCTTGGCTTCCTGCTTCACGGGTGCAAATGGATTGACCGGATTGATCGGGCGGATCTCGATCGGGCGCTCACGCGCAAAGGCATTACGGATTTTTTCCGGAATCATCGGCGCCACCTTCTGGCGCAACTCGGTCTCACTGAGTACCCCGTCCGGACCTTCAACCTGGGGCATCTCGCTCTGGTGCTCGAGCCCATCTTCCTGCACGGCAAACGACGCCGACATGATGAAAATGATTTCGCCGTGCTGAATGGCCTTTACATTACGGGTAGCGAAGCTCTTGCCATCCCGGATTTTCTCCACCTGATACACGATAGGTGACGTGGTATCACCCGCACGCAGGAAGTAACCGTGGAGGGAGTGTGCAAGCCGGCCATCCACCGTCCGGCCAGCCGCCATCAGGGCCTGCCCCAACACCTGGCCGCCAAACACATTCTTGCCGACAATATTGCGGCTTGGTCCGCGAAAAAGGCCCGCCTCGATGGTTTCAAGATTGAGGAGATCCAGTACTTCCTGCATCACGTTACTCATGGCACATCCTCACTGAAGAATGGGGGCAGAAAGCCTAGACCAGAAGTTGTTTAAGGGGAATAGACCAGCATGGCCCGACCACGTCCTGATTGCCATCGCCTCGGCCATAGTCGTAACTATAGCCAGCCGGCACGGCGCAGGCGCCGATACAGCAAGACACAAAGCAGCGTCATGACACCCAGCGTGACAGGATACCCATAGGAAAAACGCAACTCCGGCATGACATCGAAGTTCATGCCATAGAAGCTGGCAATCATGGTCGGCACGGCCAGAATGGCAGCCCAGGATGCCAGCCGCTTTACCACCTCGTTCTGCCCCACCGTAATCAGCGCCAGATGCACTTCCAGTGCCGCACTCAGCATTTCCGTAATGGCGTCCACTGCATCATTGATGCGAATGACATGGTCATAAATATCCCGGAAATACGGATTCATGTCATTGGACACCAACTCATTATCAATGTGCATGATTTCGTTGCAGATGTCCTGCATGGGTGAAGCCGCCAGGCGCAACTGCACCAGATCACGCTTCAGGTCATACAAACGCCTGATGGTGCGGCGCCGGAATGACCCTTCAAAAATCTCGCTTTCAAGGTGGCGCAATTGTGTACGATATGACTCCACTACCGGAAAGTAATTGTCAGTGATGAAGTCCATGACAGCATAAAGAACGTAACCAGGTCCGCGCATCATCAGCTTCGGATTGTGCTCGCAGCGCTCCCGGACAGTGGAATACGATTGTGAGGCCCCATGCCGGATCGTCATGACAAAACGGGGACCGAGGATGACATGCGTCTCACCCAGCTTGGCCTCCTCTCCCATCATCCTGGCCGTGTGCATCACGATGAACAGCACATCATCATGCACCTCCAGCTTGGGACGCTGATGGGCACGATGGGCATCCTCCACCACCAGGTCATGCAGACCGAATTCGTCCTGTACCTGCTTCATCAGCACCACATCCGGTTCATGCAGGCCCAGCCAGATATAGGTATCTTCCTCGACCAGATTTTCACTGATGAGATCAATCGGTATGTCGCGCAACTTGTGCCCGTTGCGAAGACTGTACACCGCGCAGTTCACTACCATGGTCATGAAGGCAAAACCCTGAAAAACAACAGGCCTTCACAATAGCAGGAACCCCCCTGACTTTTCTCCCCTCACCCACCTTTTGGCCAAAGATGCTAGCATCGCCCACCACACGTTTTCCCCGTGAGACCGCTATGAGCTGGCAAGGCCGAATCCTGAACCGGGTGCTCAAGAGCACCATGAAGCCCATGATGTTTTCCGGGCGCCTGACCCGTGCACGCATGGGCATTTCTGCCTGGACCATGGAGGCTACTGCCGGGCTGGTCCCGTCACCACCTGCCCGCATTACCCCGTTGCGGCGCCCGGTCAAAGGCGAGTGGGTTGAGAGCGGCGAAAACACCAGCCGGGTCGTCCTCTACTTCCACGGTGGCGCCTACATTGCCGGATCACCGCGAACCCATCGGCCGTTAACCGCTGCGCTGGCGCGTGATGCCGGGGCCCGCGTACTGGCACTGGATTACCGGCAGGCACCGGAACACGCCTATCCGGCTTGGCTGGAAGATGGCGTTGCCGCCTACCAGCATCTGTTGAAAACCGGAGAGCGCCCCAACCAGATCGTTCTGGCCGGCGACTCGGCCGGCGGCAATCTGGTGCTCGTGACCCTGCTGCGCCTGCGTGAACTTGGCCTGCCCATGCCGGCTGGCGCCATCTGCCTGTCTCCCTGGGCCGACCTGGCCTGCAACAGCAAGAGCTTCCGCCAGAATGTCGAGAGCGAGGCCATGCTGAATGCCCCCGCGATTGCGGCGCTGGGCAAACACCATATCGGCACCCACAACCCGAAGGATCCGTTGCTGTCTCCCGCGCATGCCAATCTCGAAGGCCTGCCGCCGCTCATGGTGCACGTGGGTACTGGCGAGATCCTGCTGGATGATGCCCGCGCCATCCGCCGTGCCGCCAACAAGGCCGGTGTTTCGATGGACTACAAGGAGTGGAAGGATATGCCCCACGTATTTCCCCTTTTCCATCTGGTGTTGCCCGAAGCTCGACAGGCCCTGCAGGAAATGACCGCCTTCATTACGCGGGTCACTGCTGTCCGTCCGTAGCGGGCCTGGCACAGGGCACGACCACTGGTCGATGGATCATGGCCAATGGTCATCTTTTGTTACATTCGCCGCTGTCAACGTCATACAGGGCACGGCACTTTTGTTACCATAGCGCCACTTTCTCAAGTCCAATCAAAGCCTTATCACTATGACTAAATGGCTTAGCGCACTCTTCACCCTGATCGCACGAAAATTCCTCTTCCTGTTTGTGCGCACCCACGTCATTCCCGAGGATCTGCAGCAGCTCCAGCTCGATCCCGACAAGCCGGTTTGCTACGTCCTGCAGACACGCTTCTTTTCCAACCTCCTGGTGCTGGAA
>CAYGBB010000101.1:0-2342 GCA_964347985.1 uncultured Moraxellaceae bacterium | reverse complement strand
GGACTGCCCCGTGCGTTGAGGCCCATGCGCGGCATGCCGGCAGAAGACCGTTCGCTGTTCTTCCTCATGCGCAGTGACAACCCGAGTCCGCTGCAGCGCAACCGCTTCGCCCATTCCCCGCGCTTTGTCCGTCTGGTGCAGGCCGTGCAGGCGAATCCGTCACTGGATGTACAACTGGTTCCGGTCACCATTCTCTGGGGACGTTCCCCCGACAAGGAAAGCTCGATCTTCAAACTGCTGTTCGCCGACTCGTGGGCGACACCGGGCATGTTCAAACAGTTCATCACCATCCTGCTGCACGGCCGGCAAACCCTGGTGAAGTTCAATGCCCCGATATCGCTGCGCAGCATTGTGAATGAAGGCCTGACTGAAGAGATCACCCTGCGCAAGCTGGCTCGCGTCCTGCGTGTGCATTTCCGTCGCCAGCGCGAAGTCGCCATCGGCCCCGACCTTTCACACCGCCGTACGCTGGTCCGTTCACTGCTGAACACTCCTCCGGTCAAGGCCGCCATCGCCCGTGAAGCCGCCGAAAAAAGCATCACACCGGAAAAGGCCGAAGAACGCGCGCTCAAATACGCCGATGAAATTGCCGCGGATTACTCACATCCCATTATCCGCATTCTGCATATCTTCCTGACCTGGTTGTGGACGCGCCTTTATGATGGTGTCGAAGTTCATCACTTCGATCACGTCCGCGAAGTTGCCCATGAGCACGAAATCATCTACGTACCGTGCCACCGCAGCCACATCGACTATCTGCTGCTGTCGTATGTCATTTACACCCGCGGTCTGGTGTGTCCGCATATTGCCGCCGGTGCCAACCTCGACATGCCGGTCGTGGGTTCGATCCTGCGTCGCGGCGGTGCCTTCTTTCTGCGTCGCAGCTTCAAGGGCAATTTCCTGTATGCCGCCGTGTTCAATGAGTACATCCACCTCATCACGTCCAAGGGCTACTCGATTGAATATTTCATCGAAGGTGGACGCAGCCGTACGGGTCGTCTGCTCTCCCCCCGTACCGGCATGCTCTGGATGACGCTGAAAAGCTATTTGCGCGATCACCGTCGCCCCATCGCTTTTGTGCCAGCCTATATCGGCTATGAAAAACTGATGGAAGGCAAAACCTATGTCGGTGAGCTCTCCGGAAAGCCCAAGCAAAAAGAATCCATCTGGGGAATCATCAGTACGGTACGCAAGATCCAGAAAACCTTCGGCAAGGTTCAGCTCAGTTTCGGGGAGCCGATTTATCTGTCCTCGATGCTGGACGAGGAATACCCGACCTGGCGCGACATCACGGTTGCTGACGACGAAAAACCGGACTGGATGACACGCACCGTCGACAGGCTGGCCCAGAACATCAATACCAACATCAACAGCACCGCCTCGGTCAATCCGGTCAACCTGCTCAGTCTGGTATTGCTGTCGATGCCCAAGCACGCCATGGATGAAGATGCACTGAGCCGGCAGATTGACCGCTACCGTGAACTCCTTGCCCGCGTCCCCTATTCCGATCGTATCGAGATCACGGCGCTTTCCGGCAAGGAAGTCATCGCCTATGGCGAGAACCTGAAACTGCTGCAACGCATCCGGCATCCACTGGGCGACATGATCAGCCTGGGTGAAGATGAGGCGATGCTGCTCACCTATTTCCGCAACAATGTGCTGCACCTCTTCACACTGCCCTCACTGATTGCCTGCCTCATGCTGCATAACAATGAGCTGCATCGTGATCAGGTCGTGCGACTGGTGCGCAGCATTTACCCGTTCCTGCAGTCAGAGCTTTTCCTGCCGTGGTGCAACGAAGCAGTTGAGGATGTCATCCAGAAACTGCTGGATGCACTCATCGAAGCCCAGCTGCTGACAGCCCGCAACGCAGCGGGTGTGATTGCCTGCCCCAGCCCCAACAGTGAGGAATATGCCGAGCTGAGCGTGCTGGGCCAGGGCGTTCGCCAGAATCTGGAACGCTACTACATGACGGTGTCGCTACTGACCCAGCAGGGCTCTGGCAGCATCACGCAAAAAAGACTGGAGGACCTGTGCCAGCTGCTCGCCCAGCGCCTGTCCATCCTGCATGAATTCAGTGCCCCCGAGTTCTCGGACAAGGCGCTGTTCCATACGTTTGTGGAAACCCTGCGTGAAACCGGACAGATCCATACGGACGACACCGATCATCTGACCTTTGATCACCACCTGATGGATGTTGCCGAAGGCGCCCGCCTGATTCTGCCACCGGACATGCGGCAGGCAATCCAGCAGATCACCCGGGTAACGGATGAAGAAGTTGAGGCCGCCATGGCCGCAACCGAAAAGAAGAAAAAGAAAGACAAACGCTGAACCATAAAAAG
>CAYGBB010000100.1:4919-7168 GCA_964347985.1 uncultured Moraxellaceae bacterium | reverse complement strand
GACCAGGGTGCGGCATTCATCACGCAGACGATCAAGTTCGGCAGGGGTGAGCATTGCAGATTCCTCAGGCAAGTCTGTACATGATAGGGCCTGCGCCGCCTTGCGGATATGATTTGTTATAATATAACATTGGTATTCACCCTGGCTGTCTGGAAGTCCTCATGTCTGTCTTGCGTTACCTGCCGCTGCTCTCTCTGCTGCTGGCACCGATAACCCGCGCGGAAACATCTCACGACATGCCTCATGCGGCGCATGCAGCAGGGGCCCTGGAGGCGCTCAGCCCGCAGGTGTCACTGACGCTGGATGGCGGCTACTTCCATGACAACCAGAGCGGCGCGGGCAGCGAGCTGATTGAAGAGGCAGCCGGTATTCTTCATGGGGAGCACTTTGACCGGCACGAGCATGGTGCAGAAAACGGATTCAATCTGGGCGAGGTCGAGCTGGCACTGACGGCAACGGTTGATCCCTGGTTTGATGGCCGCTTTGCCGCCACCTTTTCCAGCGGGGCCGACACGGAAATTGAAGAGGCCTGGCTGCAAACGCGCATGTTGCCGGCAGGCTTGGCCATCAGGGCCGGGCGCTTCCTGAGCAGGATCGGTTATCAGAACAGCCTGCATCCGCATGAGCGTGATTTTGCGGACCAGAATCTGGCCTATGCCAGCCTGCTCGGTGAGCACGGTCTTAATGACACGGGCATACAGCTGACCTGGCAGGCACCTGTGCCGTTCTGGCTGTTGTTTGGGGCAGAGTCGTTGCAGGGGGATGATCAGCCGCGGTTTGGCACGCTCATCGAACCGGTGGATGCCGATGCGGTCGTCGTGTCCGGCGCCAATTTGCCTGACCACCGTGGTGGTCCCCGTCTGACCACGCTATTTGCAAAGCTGGGGCCAGACCCGATGGCGAATCACTCGGTTCAGTTTGGCTTTTCCTGGGCGCAGGCCCGGCAGTTCCAGCAGGTTATTGACGAAGATGCCACCCTGCCGGATGACCAGCTTGCACTCAATGGACAGCAACAGCTGCTGGGCGTGGATATGGCCTATGCCTTCAATGCCTACGATGAGGAGGGTGCAGGAGACGTGAAACTCATTGCGGAATACCTGCGCCTGAAAAAAGACATGACAGTGACGGGGGCAGATGCCGGGGTTGTGCTGGTGGCGGGCGACAAGGTGCAGGGGCGGCAGGACGGCTACACGCTGCAGGCCACCTTTGGGGTGGCGCCACGCTGGCAGGTGGGGGCGCGCTATGACGTGAGCGGCGTGACCAATATGCTGCTTGAGGCGGGCGCGGCAGTGCATTTTCGTGACTCTTCACGTGTCACCCTGATGTTGGCATTCCGGCCGAGCGAGCAGTCACGCCTGCGCTTGCAGGTGTCCGATGCGGCCCTTCATGACGAAAGCGGCGTTCGCACACACCTGCAACAGGTCATGCTGACCGCGACCGTGGTGATGGGCGCCCACAACGGACATGGGCACTGAGTGGCAGTTATCACAGCGACCAGGTTTGCTGCACAGCACGGCACCTGACCCGCAAGGGTAATGGCGTGCACATCTTTTTGGGCTACCCTCCGGCATGATCATTAACCGTGCCAGTTGGCCAGTGCCGCAGGGAGATGCCGTGTATCACGCCGGATGGGGAAAAAAAGAAATCGATATTCCGCCACGGGGCTATGCCATGCAGGGCTACGGCATGTGGCATCACCGTGCCCGGGGCAAGCAGACGCCCTTGTTTGCGCGTGCATTCTTTGTGCAGGATGAAAAAAAACAGGCCCTGGTTTTCTGCTGCCTCGACATGGGGTATGTCACGCACGCCATGCGAGAAGGCGTGTGTGCCGCGTTGCGTGCCTGCATGGGCAGTGTGTTCAATGAGGCAGCCTTTGTGCTGACCTGCACGCATACCCATTCCGGACCGGGCGGGTGTGCGCATGAGGCGATGTACAACATCGTCACGCCGGGCTTTGTGCCGGAGCATGTGGAAAAAGTAGTGGAAGCCGCGACCGCCGCAGTCATCGACGCATGGAAATCGGCCGCGCCGACCGAGCTGGGGTTAACCCAGGCCAGGTTTGACGATGCCACGGCGGTGGCATGGAACCGTTCCTTGCAGGCATACAACCGTAATCCTGATGTCATCCCGCGCCGCGACACGGAAACCCATCTGGCCATGAACCGCAGCATGCAGCTGCTGGGGTTTCGTCGCAATGGCGAGCTGCAATCCCTGTTGTCGTTGTTCGGGGTGCATGCCACCTGCGTCGG
>CAYGBB010000100.1:0-4819 GCA_964347985.1 uncultured Moraxellaceae bacterium | reverse complement strand
GAGCTGGCACTGACGCAGCTTGCGGGCAAAGACGAAATACGCATCAGTGGCAATATCGACGCCATTTTTACCTATGTCGATTTTACGGACATCAAGGCAGATCCCGAATTTGCCAATGGCCAGCGCGATGCCTTTACCAGCGAGCCCTGTCATGGCGTTGCATTCTTTCGGGGCACGCGGGTTGACGGCCCCGGCATGCCGGGGCCTCTCGCTTCGGCATCAAATTATATTGCCGGTATCGTGAAACGCCGCCGCCTCAATAACCTGGAAAAATTTTCGCCGGACGAACAAGTGTACTACCGGCGTATATATGCCGCTCAGGGCGCCAAGGCCATTCTGATGGAGTCTGCTCGCAAGCAGGTGCTGGGTCAGCCACTGGATAAAATCATGGTGCCCGGTTTTGTTGATCCGACTGTGGGAGAGATGAAGCGGCAGGCCCGCAACGGCGCGCTCAACAAGAGTCCGATGGTGCCAACAGTGCTGCCCCTGCAGATTGTCACCATCGGTCAGGTTGCCATTGTGTGCTGCCCGGGCGAGTTCACCACCATCGCCGGCCAGCGCGTCCGAGACACCGTGATGCGTCAGCTACAGGAGAAAGGCATCCAGCAGGTGCTGATCTGTACCTACTGCAATGACTACATGGGCTATGTCACCACGAACGAGGAGTATCAGGCGCAGTGCTATGAAGGCGGCCACACCATTTTCGGGCAGTGGACGCTCGCGGCATTCCAGACCCGGTTTGTGCAGCTGGCCACGGAAATGCTGAAGCCGGTGGCCGTGCGTCAGCATGACCAGGCAACGCGGCCAACACCGGTGCCGGCAGACGAGCTGGCATTGCGCAGTAATCTGGGTGTGCCGCGATAGATGCTGTAATGACCACCCCGTTGGCGCAGCAAGAATCTGGCATCCGGCCGTTTTTTGCTGAATGACTGCTATAAAAAAGCCCCGATCATCCGGGGCTTTTTTGTGCGAGTCTTCTGGTTTTCAGAAGCCGGTGCCGGCAATAAAACGGGCCATGTCCTTGAGGTACACGCCTTGATCAAGGTGGATCATATGGTTGCCTGGAAACCAGTGCAGCCGGGGGTGGTCCCAGTGATCCCAGAGCAGGCGAGTATGCTTGGGCGGGACGACGCGATCACCGGCGCCGCCAATGATCATCAGGCGCTCCTTGGGCAGCTTGGGTGTCCAGGTGAGCGGGCTTTGCACCGCCATGGCATGGCGGGCCTGTGGGATGGAGATGCCGGCCATGCGCAACCCCAGCTTGATGAGGGGGCCGGCAGGTGCCCACTCGAAAATGACATCGGTCAGACTGGCTACCGGCACAATGGGAATGGAGAAATGCAGTCGTTCTTCAGTGGCCGCCAACAGTGCCGAGATGTAGCCGCCAAGGGAGATGCCGGTGACCCCGATTTTTTCCACGCCGTTTTCCTGCTCCAGCCAGTTCATCAGCAGTCGAAAGTCATGCACCCCTTGCAGCATGGTTTCGTTGAGATGACAGGCGCCATAGGAAAAGATGCCATGGCCGCTGTAGGGTGCCCAGTGCTCCTGGCGATTGCCATGGAAGGGCAGTGTGTAGAGAACGATGTCGTAGCCCTGCTGGAAAAACCAGTCGAGATGGAAAAAGCGGCTGTTCAGCCAGTAGGCGTCCAGAATGAAACCGTGAATCACGCACAGTGTCGGGCGCGGCTTGTCACCGTGCCGCCAGTATTGTGCCCAGACGGTGCCATTTCGTTTCAGCGAGCTGTAATGCGGCTGTAATGCCGGATTGAGCGTGCGGAAGGAGCTCTCGAACGACAGTGTCTCGGTGATGGCACCCTTGGGGGCCGAACGCACCGTGACGGGTTTGCGGGTCACCGTGATGGGCGCGGTCGGGCGTGGAAACACGGCATCAACATCACCATTATCCGCCTGTGCCGTGTAGAAGTGCCGTTCGGTATTGTCGATCCCGAGTCGGCGCAGGGTGCTGATGGTGGCGCAAGCGGTGGCCAGGCTGGCAAAACCGGTGCGTGTGATCACATCCAGCACCGTCAGGCTTTCCACAATCAGCTGGGTGCGGGTGTCGAGATAGAAATCATCCGGGAATTTATGGAAGACCGGGTCCAGATTATTCCACCAGGGCTGTTCCGGCATGATGCGGCGCGAGTGTCCGTAGGTGGCGTTGGCAACGCGCGATACTTCGGCCGCGAGACTATTTTCGTCCATGATCAATTCCTGCTGTCAGGCGGGACACCCTAGTCACCAACACCGGGTGTGGCAATGACCATACGCGACAGGTGTCACATATTCAGGGTCATATAGGTGGACGCAGGTGATGGGGGCGGGTGTGAACAGGTTGCGGGTTTGCGGGGTAGCCGTTTGCATGGTCTTGTTTTTCTTTTCATATTTCCAGTAATATCGAATCATGAAAGAGCAAACCGCAGTGACCCGTCTTGCCGCGCTGGCCCACGGCACGCGTCTGGCCCTGTTTCGGCGCCTGGTACAGGCCGGTCCGTCCGGCCTTACGCCCGGTGAGCTGGCCGCCGAGTTTGCCTTGCCGCCGGCCACGTTATCCTTTCACCTCAAGGATCTCATGCAGGCCGGGCTGCTGCGGGCCCGGCAGGAAGGGCGCTTCATTCACTATGCGCCCGACGTGAGTGCCATGAATGCACTGCTGGGCTATCTCACCGAAAACTGCTGTGCCGGCGCCGACTGCGGACTGGAACTGTCCTGCTGCCCGCCAGCGGAAACCCTTTGAGACCAATCATCTTCAGGAGAAAAGCATCATGACCATCAGGGTCGGTATCAACGGGTTCGGCCGTATCGGCCGTCTGACATTGCGTGCGGCCTGGGGCTGGCCTGATGTCGAGTTCGTGCATATCAACGATCCGGCGGCGGATGCGGCAACCCATGCCCACTTGCTGAACTTCGATTCCGTGCATGGTCGCTGGCAGCATGAGGCCACGGCAGACGGAGATGCCATTGTCATTGCGGGCAAGTCGGTCAAGCTGACGGCCAACCGGGCAATTGCAGACACGGACTGGTCGGATTGTGATGTCGTCATCGAGGCCAGTGGCAAGATGAAAACAGCCGCGGTGCTGCAAGCCTATCTGGAGCAGGGTGTGAAGCGTGTAGTGGTGAGCGCGCCAGTGAAGGAGGCCGGCGTACTGAATATCGTCATGGGAGTGAACCAGCACCTCTTCAATCCGGCGTTGCACCGCATTGTCACGGCAGCCTCCTGCACCACGAATTGCCTGGCCCCGGTAGTGAAGGTCATTCATGAAAAGCTGGGTATCCGTCATGGCTCGATCACGACCATTCACGATCTCACCAATACGCAAAGCCTGCTGGATCAGCCGCACACGGATCTGCGGCGTGCGCGGGCATCGTTGATCAGCCTGATTCCCACCTCAACCGGTTCGGCCACCGCGATTGCTGAAATATTTCCCGAATTGAAAGGCCGCCTGAATGGCCATGCCGTCCGCGTGCCGCTGGCGAATGCCTCGCTCACCGATTGCGTATTCGAAGTGGAACGTGCCACAACGGCTGAAGAGGTGAACGGCTTTCTGCGCGATGCGGCGGCCGGCGAGCTGAAGGATATTCTGGGCTATGAAGAACGCCCGCTGGTGTCGGTTGATTACCGCACCGATCCACGCTCCTCCATCATTGATGCGCTCTCCACCATGGTGATCAATGGCACCCAGGTAAAGATCTATGCCTGGTATGACAATGAATGGGGTTACGCGAATCGCACCGTTGAGCTGGTGCGTCTGGTGGGCACTGCATCGGCATGAAAAATATGCGTCAGTCTGCCTGGCCGTACCCCCGGCAATGAATGCCCTGTCGCGGCAGTCGCCGGAGGTGCGCCAGTATCTTCTGGTCACCGGTAATTACTGGGCGTTCACGCTCACCGATGGCGCCCTGCGCATGCTGGTTGTGCTGCATTTTCATGCGTTGGGTTATGCGCCCTTGCAGATTGCGGCGCTGTTCCTGTTTTACGAAATATTCGGGGTGATCACCAATCTGGTGGGTGGTTATCTCGGCGCCCGGCTGGGCCTGAATCGCACCATGAACATCGGCCTGGGTTTGCAGGTAGGCGCCTTGCTGATGCTGGCCGTCCCCGCGGTTCTGCTCACCATCCCGTGGGTGATGGCGGCGCAGGCCTTGTCCGGAATCGCCAAAGACCTCAACAAGATGAGCGCCAAGAGCAGTATCCGGCTGCTGGTGCCGGATGCGCAGCAGGGTACGCTCTACAAGTGGGTCGCCATCCTGACCGGATCCAAAAATGCATTGAAGGGTGTCGGGTTTTTTCTTGGTGGTGCCTTGCTGGCATGGCTCGGGTTCGCCGGTGCCGTCATGGCCATGGCTGGCGTGCTGGCCCTGATCTGGCTGGCGAGTCTGGCGCTGCTGAAGAAGGATATGGGCAAGGCAACCGCCAAACCGAAATTCCGTGATCTGCTGTCGAAAAGCCGGGCCATCAATATCCTCTCGGCGGCACGCTTCTTTCTGTTTGGCGCCCGCGATGTCTGGTTTGTCGTGGCGCTGCCGGTGTATCTCAGCACCGTGTTTGGCTGGGACTTCTGGCAGGTCGGCGGTTTTCTGGCGCTGTGGGTCATTGGTTATGGTGCCGTGCAGTCGGTGGCGCCGGCGATCACCGGGAAAAGAACCGGTCATGTGCCGGACGGGCGGGCGGCACTTGTCTGGGCCCTGCTGCTGGCAGGAATTCCTGCCGCGATTGCCGTGGGTATGCAGGTGATGCCGCAGGTGCCGATGATTCTGGTGGGCGGGCTGCTGGTGTTTGGTGTGCTGTTTGCCGTGAACTCGTCCCTGCACAGCTATCTCA
>CAYGBB010000099.1:0-7170 GCA_964347985.1 uncultured Moraxellaceae bacterium | reverse complement strand
CAATACTCACTTCTTCCATGGGGTAGGGGATGTACTGGTCAGCCTCGAGACGAATCTGCGACTCGCGCTCGTCGTCGTTGAGGTCGGCATCCATTTCAATGATCTTGGTGATCACTGCGGAGCCGGCCACCGCAACGGCGGCCTGCTTGGCCTGGGGCTTGGTGCGGGCAATCAATTTCTTGATGGCCTCGCCAACACCTTCGACGTCGTTGATGTTCTTTTCAACCACTGCGTTCTGTGGAAGGGGCTCCACCCCATAGGACTCCACACGGTAGCGGTCACCTTGGCGGCTCAGCTCCAGCAACTTGACCGAGGTGGAACTGATGTCCAGCCCGAGCAGTGCCGAGTTTGTTTTCCGAAGGAAGGGCAGCACGATTGGATATCCCTTTTATTTTTTTCTATGGAAAATGTGCACTTACGTCACATTCATATACAAGTACATTAAATACTAGTCTTATCACGAGCGCAATTGCCGTACAAGTGCCGCTTCCGCTTATAATGGGCTCCGGACGGCCATTCGGCACCCAAAACCACGCAAGCAGTTGATTATCCATGAAAATTCTGAACGAAGCAGGGCGTCGCGAGCGTATTGTCGCCGTTTTGGCTTTTCCGTTTTGTGGCTTGCTGCTCATTATCGCCGGCCTCTATCTATATCTGGCCCCCCAGTTGCCGGACGTAGAACAGCTGAAAGAGGTGCGTTTTGAGACCCCTTTGCAGGTGCTGTCACGGGATGGGCGCCTGATTGCAGAGTTCGGCGAGAAACACACCACCCCTCTCAGCTATGAACAGATCCCCCCCCTCTTCATCAAAGCCATACTGGCCGCCGAGGATGACCGCTTTTTTGAGCACGAGGGCATCAACTACAAGGGCCTGGCACGCGCATTTGTGGATATCGCCAGGACAGGAAGCATCCAGTCCGGAGGCTCCACCATTACCATGCAGGTGGCGAAAAACTACTTCCTGAGCCAGGAGCGCACGTTCAGCCGCAAGTTCACCGAGCTGTTACTGGCCAAGGACATCGAGGACTCCCTCAGCAAGCAGGAAATCATGACGCTTTACGTCAACAAGATTTTCCTTGGCCACCGGGCCTATGGTATCGGTGCTGCAGCCCAGGTTTATTACAACAAGAAAATCAATGAGTTGACGCTGGCGGAAGTAGCCATGATCGCCGGCCTGCCGAAGGCGCCATCAAAGTACAACCCGGTCAACGACCCCAAGCGGGCCATGGAGCGTCGGGACTGGATCCTGGGGCGCATGCTGGGACTCGGTTACATCACCCAAGTCCAGCATGACGAGGCCATCAAGGCCCCGGTCTCCCTCAACTTCCGTGCGACCTTTGCCGAGGTCAATGCGCCCTGGCTGGCAGAAATGGTGCGGGAAGAGCTCATCAATCACTTTGGCGAAGACATTTATAAATCGGGCTACAAGGTATACACCACCGTCAGCGCGAGTCGTCAGAACGCGGCCTCGAAAGCCGTGATTGACGGCTTGCTGGCCTATGACCGACGCCATGGCTGGCGGGGGGCCGAGGCCAAGGGGGCGCACGAACTGGCGGTCCGCTATCCGGTCGGTGGCTTGCAGGCGGCAAGAATCACCAGCGTCAACGACAAGTCCGCCACGGCCGTCCTGAAAAACGGCACCGAGCTGCAACTTGACTGGGACGCCATGCGCTGGGCACGCCCCTATGTCAGCGTCAATCAGGTGGGTCCCCTCCCCAAACAGGCCAGCGACATCCTGGCCACTGACGACATCATCCGGGTACGGCCTCGCACCACAGGGGGATGGGAGCTGGTGCAGGTCCCGGCGGTACAAGGGCAGTTGATTGCCTTGCACCAGGATACGGGGGCACTGGAGGCAATTGTCGGAGGCTTTGACTACACCGAGAGCAAGTTCAATCGCTCCCTGCAAGGCTGGCGTCAGGCGGGCTCCACACTGAAACCCTTCATCTATTCACTGGCACTGGAGCGAGGATATACCCCTGTCAGCCTGATCAATGACTCTCCACTCAGCTTTGGTGAAGGCGACAATGCCTGGCGACCCAGCAACTCCGACGGGGAGTTCTATGGCCCCATTCGCCTGCGCCGGGGCTTGTATCTCTCCCGCAACCTGGTCTCGATCCGTCTGTTGCAGGCCGTTGGCGTTGATACTGCGCGCAGCTACATGACCCGTTTCGGTTTTCCGCGCGAGCGCATGCAACGCAACCTCACCCTGGCCCTGGGTTCGGCTGAAGTGCTCCCGGTGCAAATGGCGGCCGGCTATGCTGCTTTTGCCAATGGCGGGCTGCATGTCACCCCCTACTTCATTGATCATGTGGAGGACAATCGCGGCAAGACTGTTTTCAGGACCAACCCCGAGCGTGTCTGCCGCGAATGTGAAAATCCGGTGGCAAGCCCCGAGCCGGTGCCCGCCCCTACCGAGATCACTGGCGAAGGTGACAACATCACCGTGACCGAACCGCCCGCTCCGGCAATGCCCTTTGTTCCGGATTACCCGGTGGCTCCGCGCATCATGAGTGCCCGTGCCGCCTGGCAGATCCAGTCCATCCTGCGCGACGTCATTGTCCGCGGCACCGGGCGCGCCGCCCTCAGCCTTGGGCGTGGCGATCTGGCGGGCAAGACAGGCACCACGAACGATGCCAAGGACGCCTGGTTTGCCGGCTTTGGCGGCAAGCTGGTGGCGGTAACCTGGGTGGGTTTCGACCAGCCACAGACGTTGGGCCGCATGGAATATGGTGGCTATGCCGCGCTACCACTCTGGAACGGCTTTATGGGCCCGGCACTGGCCGGTACGGCGGAGTTTCATCCGGGGCTGCCAACAGGGTTGGTCCCTGTGAGGGTCAGCCTGAGCACCGGCCAGCGCACGACCGATGATGATCCCGATGGCTATATCGACTGGCTCCAGGTGGAAAAAATGCCGGCAGCACCGCAGCCTGCCGCCCCTGAAGCCGATCCGGCAGCAGAGCCTCAAGCAGCACCGGAGGAAGTCTTCTGACCTGACTCCGGAGCCAATAAAAAAGCCGGCAACAGCCGGCTTTTTTATTGCATCGCGAAGGATCAGGCCTTCTTGAAGCTGCGAGCGCCGAAGCGCTGCTTGAACTTGTCGATACGACCACCAGTATCCACAACTTTCTGGGTGCCGGTATAGAACGGGTGGCAGGCGCCGCAGACGTCGAGGTGGATGTTCTTGCCCATGGTGGAACGAGTGGTGATCACGTTGCCACAGGAGCAGGTTGCGGTGATTTCAGCGTATGCGGGATGAATGCCGGCTTTCATGGTTTTTCTCCAGAGAATGGTTAATGGGCCGTCGCCCCCCTGCGTTGGCAAGGCCATGGCAGGAACGACAGACACACTCTCTTGGCCCACCCCGACAGTCGCTTCGTCGGAGCCAGGCACAACAAGGGCGCGAATCCTAGCAGAAACCGTCGCCATGACCAATAGCCACATCCCGGCTGATCTGAATCAAACAGACCCTGCCCCTCTGGCGTAGAATGCCGGGCTCTTACTGATTGCTGCGGGAACGCCATACATGCAGGACATTGCCGAGGCTATCGGACGCGAACGGGTTGCCCGGGTGGTCGATCTGTTCTATGAGCGCATCCAGACCCACCCCACCCTGCAGACACCCTTTGCGGGCGTGCATGACTGGTCATCACACAAGGAAATCCTTACCCATTTCTGGTGGGTGACGCTGGGCGGCAAGCGCTATATCGACTACTCATATGCCGTGGCGCGCAAACACAATGAGGCCGGCTTCACCCCTGCCCTGCTGGCGGACTGGCTGGCACTGTTTCACGAGATCGTGAATGCCGAGATACCGCCTGAGCTTGCCGCCGGCTGGATCGAGAGGGCTGAACGCATCGGCCAGTCGCTGACCTACATGCATGAAGTGGCTCAACGCGGAGCTGCGGCACCCATGGGCCTGTACCGTCCGGCCTGATGCACACGTCGGACGAACTAACCTGATAAGCTCTGCGCCATGACCCGGCGCTACCTGCAACTGGCCCTGCCTTCCCCGCTGCGCCAGACCTTCGATTACATTCTGCCTGCCAAGATGGACCCGCCCCCGCCGGTGGGTGCGCGTGTGCGTGTGCCGTTTGGCAAACAGTCACTGCTGGGCATTGTGCTGGCCGTCAATGAGCAGGCGTCATACGACGAAGCAAAACTGCGCCCCGCCGACGAGGCCATCGACAGTGAACCGGTGCTGCCGGACAGCCTGTTCCGGCTGCTACGCTGGGCAGCCGACTACTACCAGCACCCGGTCGGTGAAGTCTTTGATACTGCCCTGCCGGTTTTGCTGCGTCAGGGCGAGCCACTGGCCGCGCCGGGTGAAACACGCTGGCAGGCCACCAGGCTTGGGCAACTGTATCCCTTGGACGGCACCATCAAGCGGGCGCCGAAACAGGTCGCCGCGCTGACCACGCTGCGTGAGCATCCGCAGGGCATGATTCCGCCACTGCTCAATGGTCTGGGTGTTGAGCGCCCCACCCTGCTGGCACTGGAAAAAAAGGGACTGGTGGAGTACGTGACACTGGCGCCTCCTGCCAACGAACAGGCAAGCCCTGCCCTGCGCGAGCCGCCACTGTCCCTCAGTACCGAACAGCAAACAGCCGTCAGCGCCATCATTGATCATCTGGGCCACTTTCAGCCGTTCCTGCTGTTTGGTACCACTGGCTCCGGCAAGACCGAGGTTTACCTGCAGGCCATTGCGGCAACACTGGCCCGAGGTGAGCAGGCACTGGTGCTGGTACCGGAAATCGGTCTGACACCACAGACCGTGGCACGTTTCCGTGCCCGCTTCCAGACCGAGATTGCCGTGCTGCATTCGGGCCGCAATGAGCGTGAGCGCATGGATGCCTGGCGCGCCGCACGCTCGGGGCGAGCCGGCATCGTGATCGGTACACGTTCGGCGGTGTTCACACCGCTGGCGCGACCAGGCCTGCTGATCGTGGACGAAGAGCATGATCTCTCGTTCAAACAGCACGAAGGCTTCCGCTATCACGCGCGCGATCTGGCCGTGCGCCGTGCCCAGCTGGAAGGCATCCCCGTCGTGCTGGGCTCAGCCACGCCAGCGCTGGAGTCACTGGCCAACGCCAAGGCCGGCCGCTATGAATTGCTCCGCCTCCGGGAGCGGGCAGCGGGCGCGCAGGAGCCGGCGTTCAAACTGATCGACCTGCGGCACCAGCCAACCCGCGAGGGCTTTACCGACAGTCTGCTCAAGGCGATGGCGGCCACACTGAAAAAAGACGAGCAAGTCCTGGTCTTTCTCAATCGCCGTGGCTACGCCCCGGTGCTGCTCTGCCATGACTGTGGCTGGCATGCGCAATGCCGGCGCTGCGATGCTCGCCCGACCCTGCACCGTAATCCGGTCCGCCTGCATTGCCATCACTGTGGCGCCGAAGGGCCACCACCACGAGCCTGCCCCTCCTGCGGCTCGACCGACCTGCGCCCGATAGGGCTGGGCACGGAACGGGTGGAGGACCTGTTGCGGGCTCAGTTTCCTGGCGTTCCGCTGTTCCGGGTCGACCGCGACAGCACCCGGCGCAAGGATGCGCTGGCCAACCTGACCACGGCCATTCATGACAGTACGGCGGCCATACTGGTCGGCACCCAGATGCTGGCCAAGGGCCATCACTTTCCCCGGGTCACCCTCGTGGCGCTACTGGACATGGACGGAGGCCTGTTTGGGGCCGATTTCCGCGCTTCCGAGCATACTGCACAGCTGATCCTGCAAGTGGCGGGCCGAGCGGGCCGCGCGGAACGTCCGGGACTGGTGCTGCTGCAAACCCACCAGCCGGAGCACCCGCTGATTCATGAACTCATCACCCAGGGCTATCCCGCCTTCGCCGAACGAGCCCTGGCCGAACGACGGCTGCTGTCATTCCCCCCCCACGGCTTTCTGGTCCTGATTCGCGCCGAGGCCACCCAGGCCGAACTGCCGGCTGCGTTCCTGCAATCCATCATGGATGCGGCAACGCCACTGGGGCACCCGGAAGTCCAGCGCTGGGGACCGGTACCCGCCCCCATGGAGCGGCGTGCCGGGCGTTTCCGCGCCCATCTGCTGCTGCAATGCCCCCAGCGGGCACCTCTGCGAGAGCTGGTCACTGCCCTCATCCCCCTGATCGAATCTCTGCCCGCAGCCCGCAAGGTGCGCTGGTCCATAGATGTTGATCCACAGGATCTGTCGTAAGCGATAGGGTTTCCGGCTCAGCTTCGCTACAATCGCGCCTCCTATTTTCCCGTTTCACCGGTTGCCGCATGAAAGCCCAGCTCGAATCCCTGCTTACGCACGCCCTCGCCACCCTCAAGGCCAACGGCACCCTGCCCGACGACTTTAAGCCGGCCCTGCAGTTCGAGCGCACCCGTGACCCTTCACATGGCGACTGGGCCAGCAACATCGCCCTGGCGTCGGCCAAGGCCGCCGGCAAGAAGCCCCGCGACATCGCCGAGCAGCTGGTCGCTGCCCTGCCGGCCAGCGCCATCGTGAGCAAGGTCGAGATTGCCGGCCCCGGCTTCATCAACTTCTTCCTCTCAGCCGACAGCCGCTTTGCGGTCGTGCGCAGCATTCTTGATGATGTGACGGCATTTTCATCGCCCGATATCGGTCATGGTGAAAAAGTATTGCTGGAATTTGTGTCTGCCAACCCCACGGGACCCATGCATGTCGGCCATGGTCGAGGCGCCGCCTACGGATCGGCACTGGCAACCATTCTCGCCGCGACAGGTTACAAGGTGCACCGCGAGTACTACATCAACGATGCCGGCCGTCAGGCCGACGTGCTCGCCGTGTCCGTATATCTGCGTTACCTCGAGGCCGCCGGTGAAACCGTACGGATTCCTTCGCGCGCCTACCCGGCAGACTATGTAAAAACCTGTGGCGCCGATTTGCTGACCCATGCCGGGCTCAAGTATTTCAACGAATTTTCTGAAGTCATTGATGGCCTGCCGAACGATCCGGAAGGCGACAGCGATGACATCAAGATGCAAAAAGAGGACTACATCGACGCCGTTATCCAGCGCGTGCAGTTGCTGCTTGGCGAAGACGGTTATCGTGCCGTGCAGGACTTCGGTCTGAATGCCCAGCTCGACAGCATCCGCGCCACACTCGACGCTTTCAATGTGCACTTCGACCAGTGGTTTTCCGAGCGCAGCCTGATGGACAGTGGCGCCATCG
>CAYGBB010000098.1:0-7187 GCA_964347985.1 uncultured Moraxellaceae bacterium | reverse complement strand
GGCTGAACTCACTGGCTGGAAGTAAACGCTCAGTGAAATAAAAAAGGCCGCGTAGCGGCCTTTTTTATTGGGAATTTTCCAGGGATTGAATCCACTAGCACAAACCTGCAGGCTTCTGTGAGAGTGGATTGGATTGCGCCGTAAACGCTTTTAAAGCGTCGCGGCCAACTCGGCACCCTCCTTGATGGCGCGCTTTGCATCCACTTCACCCGCCATCTTGGCACCACCAATGACATGGAAGCGCTTGTCAGTGATCTTGCCTTCGCTGTCTGTCGGCAGCAGGTCTCGTACCGACTCCTGGCCCGCACACAGAATCACGTTGTCGACATCAAGCACCTGTTCTTCATCACCTACGCGAATGTGCAAACCAAGATCATCTACCTTCAGATACTCCACGCCACCCATCATCTTTACCTGATGATGCTGGAGTGCCAGTCGATGCACCCAGCCTGTCGTCTTGCCCGGGCCCTGGCCCATTTTCTTGCCTGGTTTGCGTTGCAGCAGCCAGATCTGGCGCAAGGGATTTTCGCGCTTCGGCGGACGCAGGCCACCAGCCTCGCTGACCGAAAGATCCACGCCCCATTCATCCAGCCAGTTTTCCAGCGGTTGAGGAGAGTGTTCAGCCAGCAGAAACTCGCTCACATCAATGCCAATGCCGCCGGCACCAATCACGGCAACCTTGTGACCGACTTTCTTGCCATGGCGTAGCACATCTGGATAGCTCAATACCTTGGGATGATCAATGCCGGGAATTTTTGGAGTGCGTGGCGCCACACCTGTGGCAATGACGATTTCATCAAAGCCTGCCTTGTTCAGGTCGGCGGTACTCACTTTCTGGTTCAGTTGCAGTTTTACGCCAGTTGTCCTGACCTGATTGCGGAAATAACGAACGGTTTCGCGAAACTCTTCCTTGCCCGGCACATTCATGGCCATGGTGAACTGGCCACCGATGTCATCACCAGCTTCAAACAGTGTCACGTCATGGCCACGCTCGGCCGCCACAGTGGCACAGGAAAGACCGGCCATGCCGCCACCCACCACTGCAATTTTTTTCGGGCGATTGGTTTTGACATAAACGAGTTCGGTTTCAAAACAGGCCTGAGGATTCACGAGGCAGGTGGAACGCTTCATGGAAAAGGTCTGATCAAGACAGCCCTGGTTACAGGCGATACACGTATTGATCTCGTCAGCTTTGCCGGCCGCTGCCTTGTTCACGAAGTGGGCATCAGCCAGTAGCGGACGTGCCATGGAGATCAGGTCGGCATCGCCACTGGCCACAATGGACTCGCCATCCTCCGGCATGTTGATGCGGTTGGATGCCATCACCGGAATCGACAGCTCCTGTTTGATGCGTTTGGTCACATCACGGAATGCTGCGCGCGGGACAGAGGTCACAATCGTTGGAATCCGAGCTTCGTGCCAGCCGATACCCGTATTGAGAAGGGTGATGCCCGCAGCCTCCAGGGCCTTGGCAATCGTGACGATTTCATCCCAGGTATTGCCGCCATCAACAAGGTCAATAAGCGAAAGTCGATAAGCCACAATGAAATTCTTGCCGACGTCTTTCCGCACCTGCTTCACGATTTCCAGCGGCAGGCGCATGCGGTTTTCGAGACTGCCACCCCATTTGTCAGTACGCTTGTTGGTGCGAGAGCAAATGAACTGGTTAAGGAGATACCCCTCACTTCCCATGATTTCGACACCATCGTAATTCGCCTGCTGGGCCAGGCCGGCGCAGCGACCATAATCACGAATGGTTTTAAGGATTTCGCTTTCCTTCATGGCGCGCGGCTTGAACATCGAAATCGGGGATTTGATGTTCGAGGCGGAAACGGCAAACGGGTGATAACCATAACGTCCTGCATGCAGGATCTGCATCAGGATCTTGCCACCCTCATTGTGTACGGCGCGGGTGACACGGCGATGATTGAGAACGTCACCAAAGTGGCTCATGGTGCCGCCAAACGGCAGCAGCCAACCCTGACGGTTTGGGGAGATGCCGCCGGTGATGAGAAGGCCGGTACCGCCGCGTGCACGTTCGGCAAAATAGGCAGCAAGCTTGCCATAGTTATAAAAGCGGTCTTCGAGGCCGGTATGCATCGAGCCCATCACCACACGGTTTTTGAGCTGGGTGAAACCCAGATCCAGAGGTTTGAGCAGATTGGGGTAGTGACTGCTGGTCATCATGTAATCCTCGAAAAGCCCGCTTCGGGCATGTAAACTTAACGGCGTTAAGATACTCAGGATAACGGCAATGTCAACACATCAGGGACCTGGCTCCAGGGCTTACCATCATGGCGACCTGAGACGGCGGCTGGTAGAGGAAGCCATTGTCATGCTTCGTGAAAAGGGGCTTGAGTCACTGAGTCTGCGCCGGCTTGCGGATCGTGTTGGCGTTTCACAGACTGCACTTTATCACCACTTCCAGGATAAACAGGGCCTGCTCTGCGCCATGGGTGAGGAGGGTATCAGGCGCTTTGACATGGCGGTTCGGCAGAGCGAGTCTGGCGGGCAGACACCGGAGGCGCGCTTTGAAAGCTTCATAACGGCCTATGTGCAATTTGCCCTGTCTTACCCCGAGCTCTATGAGCTGATGTTCGGGCGTACTACGTGGCGGGGTGGAACCACCGCCTCCTTTGAGCAGGCTGCCCGAGGTTCATTCCGTGCCTATGCCGAGATGGTGGGGGACTTGCAGCAGGCAGGCCAGCTGTCATCCAGCCTGAATGCCCTGCGTCTTGCCCAGGTGATCTGGGGAACCCTGCATGGGCTGTGTCGCATGCATAATGATGGTCTTCTCTTCAGTCCCAAGGATGTCGAGGAGATCAGTCGTTATGCGCTCTGGATGGTGCGCAATATGCGGCCGGAAGCAGGGGGAAGCTCGGCGACTGAATAACTGAATAAAAGGCAAAAAAAACGCCCACCATGAGGTGAGCGCTGCTAGTTCAATGAGGGGATGACAGTGGGTGTGCGAGACACCTTCACCACGAATGCATGAGACCGATACCGTTAGTTCAGCGCAATAACGTCAGGACGAGGAGGCATCCCGGACATGTCGACTAGCGACTGGTCATCTGTGGTGTAACACCGTCTCTGCGAAAAAGGCCTGATCATCACGATCAGGTTCACAGGAACTAGCATGGTCTTAATTTAGCACAATCGTTCCACTTTGGCAGTGCCATTGTTTAACAATTTAGTGGAAGCCTGATGACTGGTGGGTTGTAGCTCGGCGATCAGGGCAATCCAGGCAACAAAAAAGGCAGCTATAGGCTGCCTTTTTTGTTGGTACGAGGCGTATCAGTGGTGGTGGCCACCGGCACCATGCACATGACCGTGTTCCAGCTCTTCAGCAGAGGCCGCACGGACCTCAATCACCTTCACATCAAAGTTCAGGTTCTGACCGGCGAGCGGGTGGTTGCCATCAACGGTGATGCTGTTGCCATCCACAGCAGTCACGGTAATGGCCTGCATGCCGTGATCAGTCTGGGCATGGAACTGCATGCCGACTTCGATGGTGTCCACGCCCTGGAACATTTCTTTCGGAACAACCTGCGTCAGGCCTTCGTTCTTCTCACCGTAGCCATCGGCCGGCGAAATGCTGACGGTGAAGCTGTCGCCAACTTTCTTGCCTTCGAGGGCGTCTTCCAGGCCAGGGATGATGTTGCCGGCGCCGTGCAGATAGGCCAGTGGCTCACCGCCAACCGAGCTGTCGATCACAGTACCTGCGTCGTCGGTCAGTGTGTATTCGATACTGGCCACGAGATCTTTTGCGATTTGCATGTTGAATACCCTTGGAGGGGTTAAGGCGATAGCGCCGAGGGGGGCATATGATAACGGATACTGCCGTTCTGGGCGCGAGAATTTCAAAAGTAGTGTATCCAGCCCAGCTCCATGCTCAGGTCTTCCTGATGGTCAGGCTGCAGCAAGCCGAGCTGCAGGCGCAATGCATGGCCTGGGCCGAGATCCCGCTGTCCCTCCAGCCTGAGCTGATGCTCGATACCATCCGGGGCATTGCGCCAGCGCAAGTCACTTTGCAGACGAATTCGCCAGTTATCCCCACTTGCCAGGCAGCCTGTTCGTGGACCGACGCCCGTACGCCAGCCCTTTTGCAGTCGCTGCCCGACCTCGGCATCAATGCCCAGTTGTACGTAACACTGGGTGTGACCGCCAGTATTGAGACTGATGCCCGCCCCACCATCCAGATAGGCGACGCCGTGATGCGCCTGATCACTGAAAGCACCTTTGCTATCAGTTGCCGCCTGTCGCCAGCCGAATCCAAAGAACCAGGAAACCGGTTTGAAGAAGGCATCGAAAGGCGCCAGGGAGTCGATATCAATGGCAGCGAGTCGTTCTATTCTCAGGCGCTGGCTGTCTTCATCCAGTCGTATTTCACCATCCAGGAAGTCGATGTGGGCGCCAGGACGGTAACCCTCCGGAGCATCCAGCAGGTCATGGTAGGCGGGCCTGAGGCGCAGGGCCAGGTAGCTGGCGTCACGAGCATGACCCGGAGCAATGGCAAGTCGGGCAGTGGGGTGCCCGGAGGCTGGATCCACGGAAGGTTCGGCCGGTTTGATACGTTGTTCCGGAACGTCAATCATGGAGCGGCGCGTCAACAGGGTGCGCATCCTTCGAGTCTGGTCAGGCATGCCGTTACCGGCCATGAACTGGTAGTAGCTGAAGTCAAAAGCCGTTTCCAGGGCGGCGGCAGCCTCGGGGGGCGGCAGGTCAATGGCCGAATCAGGCAGCTTGACCAGCTGTTGTGCAGTGTCGTTAACCTTGCTGGAAAAGTGACTCGCGGCCATCAGCAACTGCCGTTCTGCCGCAGGTCTATAAGTTTTCTTACGCAACATGTACGGCTCAAGCAGGACTCGGCGCACCGTATCGGTGGGAATGGCTTGCACCGGAAAGTCCTTGCGCAGCGCCAGGCCGGGCCGGGCAAATTCAAGCAGGGCCAATAACTGGAACGAGCAATTCCTGGTCAGGAAATAATAGGGAAACTCCACACTGCGCAGTTCCCACAGGTGTGTCAGCAGGCGTTTGACTTCATCCGGGGTCAGGTCAAGCTGGTACTCCCACAGGTCACGATTCTCCATGTCGCTGTATTCCTTCACCTTTTCGTAGTAAGGCATAAGGGAAAACACACCAGGATAGCCTCCCGACAGGCCTTTGATGGCAAACGTGAAGGGGTTTTTGGCGTCTGCCTGAGCGGCATAGTTAACGGCATAAGCCAGCAGGCGGGTGTCTTCGGTTTGACCCGGTGCGTCCAGTCGCAAAAAAGTATGCCCGAACATGGAGGAAGGACTGTTGATGTAATCGGAGGCAAAAACCAGGGTGACTTGCTGGGGATTCACCAGGCCGCGCCACTCATCATAGGATGGACAGGCAATTGCAGGGGCATCCGGGTTTATCTGTTCGTTAAGCCAGGCTGCCCGGGCAGGGAAGCGGCAGGCCGCGTGCTCATTGCCAGATGCCGGATTTTGCATGGCCGTCGCCAGAGCGTGCAGTTCGGATTCCGGGTTCTCTCGTCCGTCACTTGCCAGAAAAAAGTGTGTCGAGCGGGCCTCACTTCGAACCCCGCTGGAGGTATGGGCAGGCTCATACCGCAGCAACAGATGCCAGGTGGGTGCGCTGGCAAGTTCACGAAGTTTATCGACAGGTAATTCGACAGCGGTTGCACCGGCAAGGTTGCAAAGCAGGCATGTCATGGCGGCAAGCCAAGGGGTGCCGGTGCGGAGCAGACGCAGCATCATGAGAGTTTGATTTGTCAGGAATAATAATAAAACACCCGGCTCATGGCCGGGTGTTTGTATGGCGGGCCGGATCAGGCCTTGGCGTAGGTTGCCAGGGTGGCATCGGCAGCCATTACCTGTTCCAGTGCTGCCAGGATTTCACCGGCAGATTCATTCTCTGGAGCAAAAATCTTGCCGAAGTTGCTACGGGTTGCCTGGAAGAAATGAGCCTTGTCGGCATCCTTCACGCCCATCAGGTCAGCCAGTACATTCAGGGTTTCGCCCTGACCTACCGACATGTCGCGGGCCAGACGGTCCAGGTTGGAGCCGGTGAACATACCAAGGCGAGCACGTGAAGTGACGGCGCCAGAAGACTGGCAGCCCAGTGTGCCAGTGGTAATACCAAAGGTCTGGTTGCCGAAAGTGCCATTGGTGGTTGCGCCCAGCACCTTGAAGATCGGGCCGGACTGACCTGCCATGACCATGGAACCCAGACCGCAGCCGATATCCTGGTCTGCAGTGGCGACATTGGCCGTGGTGGCCAGCAGAGCGATTGCAAGCAGTTTCTTCATGGTGTGCATCCTTATTTCCTGATTGAAGGTGCCGGTTCAGGCTGGTTCAAGCCGGTTTCCGACGAGCTGCTTCTTCCGAGCAGTTCCCCGAGTGTAGCCGACTCATCGCATCTGTACAGCCTTCATTTTTAATCGTTGTGACGTGCTTGATGTCTGGCGTATTGCCCCTATATCTGGGGTCTGAAAGCCTGTGTTGAGCGGCTTTGTATTATCTGTTTTTACTACAAAAGGAGGACGCCATGACCGTATCGGCCCAGAAGGAAACACGTGGCTTCGAGACTGAGGTCTCCCGCTTGTTGCATCTGATGATTCATTCGCTTTACAGCAACCCCGAAATTTTCTTGCGTGAACTGGTTTCCAACGCATCCGATGCCGCTGACAAGCTGCGTTTTGAAGCCTTGAGCCGTCCGGAATTGCTGGCGGGCGAAACGGAGTTGGGTATCTGGCTGGAAACCGATGAAAAGGCAAGAACAATTACCCTGCGCGACAATGGTATCGGGATGAGCCGGGATGAGGTGATTGCCAACCTGGGAACCATTGCCCGTTCCGGAACGGCCGACTTCGTAAAACAGCTCAGTGGAGACCAGAAGAAGGATGCCCAGTTGATTGGCCAGTTCGGTGTCGGTTTCTATTCCGCTTTTGTGGTAGCAGGCAGGGTTGAGGTTTTTTCTCGGCGTGCGGGACTATCAGCAAGCGAGGGCGTGCACTGGGAGTCAGGGGGCGAGGGTGAGTTCTCGGTGGAAACCATTGAACGGGCCTTGCGGGGTACCGAGATCGTCCTGCACCTGCGAGAGTCGGCATCCGAGTTTGCCAATGCCTGGCGGCTGCGGCAAATCATTCACAAGTATGCCGAACATATCTCGCTTCCGGTACATATGCGCAAACAGGG
>CAYGBB010000097.1:0-7288 GCA_964347985.1 uncultured Moraxellaceae bacterium | reverse complement strand
GCTGCAGCGTTTCCGCAAGCATCAGGATGATCAGAGCTGCTTCCAGTGTGGGCGTCGTGATGAACAAGGTCGCCGACTGGATCCCGACCCCCGCTCGTTCTCCCTGCTGGCCAGGGAGCCTGCGGTAAAGGCCCAGGTATTGTCACGCAGTCTGCCGGCCAGGGAGTTTGAGGTGCTGGGTCTGCCCGTGCCGCAGACCGGTACTTATGTGCATGAAGTGGAAAGTCGCTGGCTGGGCTCCTCACTCATGGAGACGCCCGCCCCCATGTATGTGTCGGCCATGAGTGTGGTCACCAATCTGGGCGTGCATCTGCGCAGTGGCAAGGAAAATGCGCTGGTGTGGGTGACGACGCTGGACACGGCCAAACCGGTTGCCAATGCGGAGGTGGCTCTCTACGAATGCAAGGGCCGTAGCGTGGTGTGGCGTGGGCGTACGGATGCAGATGGCCTTGCCCGTATCAGCAATCCACCGGATTTCTCTTCCTGGGGAGACTGCATGAGCAGTCATGCCGTGATTGTGCACTCGGGCCAGGACCGCGGCATCGTGCTGCCAGGCTGGGATGAGGGGATTCAGTCGTGGCGCTTCAATCTGCCTGGTTGGCGTGCCAGTGGCGAAATGGTGGCGCACAGTATTCTTGATCGCACCCTGCTGCGTGCGGGTGAAACCCTGCATGCCCGTCACGTCATTCGCGAGCTGGCCCTGAACGGGCTGAGTGCCCCGCGTGCGCCGCAATATAAAAAACTGGTCGTCGAGCATGAAGGTTCCGGTCAGCAATATGAGTTGCCACTCAGCATTGATGCGGGCGGTAGTGGTGAGACTGTCTGGGCTATTCCAAAGGCGGCCAAACTGGGGCGCTATGTGCTGCGTCTTGAAACCAGGAATGACAGCTACACGCTTGCGAACTTCCGTGTTGAGGAGTTTCGCCTGCCGGTATTGAAGCCGCGCCTGCAATTGCCTGGCGGCCCGCTGGTGCGGCCACCGGTAGTGCCGGTGGATATGCAGCTCAATTACCTGAATGGCGGGGGTTATCCGGATGCGCCTGTCACGTTGCGCGGCCGTGTGCGTGCCACGGGCTATCACTTTGCAGATTTTGACGACTATTCGTTTGGTGATTATGCGGGAGACGATGAAGAAGGTGAGTCAGGGGGCTATGAAGAAACTGCTCTTGAAGAAAAGGCCCTGACACTGGATGCCAATGGCGGTTTGCGCGTCGATAGCGCCGCCTTGCCGGCCGTTAGCCGCATTAGTCAGCTGGCCATCGAAATGGAGTTCCGCGATCCGAGTGGTGAGAACCAGACGGTGTCAGCGACGACAACCCTGTGGCCGGCAGCGGTCATACCGGGTATCAAGCTGCCCTCCTGGGTGACACTGGATGGCAAGAGTCCGCAACTGGTGGATGTTGTCACGCTGGGTCCTGATGGCAAGGCGCGAGGCAATGTGCCGGTGACGGTGACCGCAGAACTGCATGTGCAGCAGACACATCGCCGGCGTACCGTTGGCGGCTTCTACAGTTATGACACCGTGACCAGGAAGGAATCCCTGCCGGTGAATTGCGGACATCACACGGATGGTTCCGGCCGCCTGCGTTGCTCGGTCATGCCCAATGTCTCGGGTAATCTGGTGCTGCGCGTGACGTCACGCGATGAGGCGGGTCGTGAAATGTCTGCCAGCACCTCGACCTGGGTCAGTAATGGTGAGCGCTGGTGGTTTGGTCAGGATAATGACGACCGTATTGATCTCCTGCCCGAGAAGAAGGAATACCAGACCGGTGAAAACATGCGCTTTCAGGTGCGCATGCCGTTCCCGGACGCCACGGCACTGATCAGTATCGAGCGTGATGGTGTGATCGAGACGCAGGTGCAGGTACTCGACTCGAAGAATCCGGTCATCACGTTGCCGGTAAAGGCGGAGTACGCCCCGAATATCTTTGTCTCCGCCTTGCTGGTGCGTGGTCGCAATGCCGAAGTGGCGCCAACGGCACTGGTTGATCTTGGCAAGCCGGCGTTCAAGCTGGGTATCGCCAACGTGAAGGTGAACTGGGCAGGCTGGCGACTGGGTGTGGCGGTAACCCCCGAGAAATTACGTTATCGCCCGCGTGAGCAGGCAAAGGTCAGCGTGCAGGTAACACCGCCCTCCGGGCAGATGTTACCTGCAGATACCGAAGTGACGATTGCGGCAGTCGACGAGGCACTGCTTGAGTTGGCCGGTAATGATACCTGGGATGTGCTGACGCCAATGATGGCAGAGCGTGGCTATGGCATGAGCACATCGACCTCGCAACTGCAGGTTGTGGGCAAGCGCCATTATGGCCGCAAGGCGCTGCCACCCGGTGGTGGCGGCGGGCATGGTGCCAATACCCGTGAGCTGTTTGACACGCTGTTGTATTGGCAGGCGCGTGCCAAAACTGATGCAAATGGTCGCGCCGAGTTCACGGTGCCGCTGAATGATTCACTGACCGGTTTCAAGCTGGTGGCGTCAGCGGTCAGTCGTGACCGTTTCGGTCATGGCGAGTCACGTCTGGAAAGCTTCCAGGACCTGCAGATGATCAGCGGGCTGCCACTGACGGTGCGTCAGGGCGACAAGCTGGATCCCGGCTTTACCTTGCGCAACGCGACGGACAAAGCCATGGCAATTCAGTTTGTGGCGGCGGTGGATGACATGGGCACGCTGGTCGACAAGGCAGTCATTATCCCGGCAGGACAGTCTGTTCTGATAACGGTGCCTTTCACTGTGCCGCGCGACATCACCGAGCTGCGCTGGAGTGTGCGGGCCGAGGGCAAGGCCTCGGGTGATGCGCTCAAGCTCACACAGAAAGTGCTGGATCCGGTGCCGGAGCGCGTGTGGCAGGCGACAATGTTGCAACTGACCGCGCCGACCGATATTCCCGTACAAAAACCGGAAAATGCCCTGAGTGGCGGCGGTCTTGTGGTGTCAGGCCAGGCGACGCTGGCGGACAGTCTGGACACGGTACGCGAGTATTTCCGCAACTATCCGTACAGCTGCCTTGAGCAGAAAACATCAAAAGCTGCGGGGCTGCAGGATCGGGCACGCTGGGACGAGCTGATGGATCTGCTCCCCACGTATCTGGATGACAACGGCCTTGCCGGGTTTTATCCGAATACCAGCGGTTACCCCTTTCTGACCGCTCATATCCTGCGCGTCAGTCGGGCGCTGAACTGGCCGATTCCGGAGGCTTCTCGTGAGAAAATGCTTGCCGGGCTGGTGAGCTATACAGAAGGCAGGATTCCGTTCGAGGACTGGCGTCTGCGCGAACTGGATGATGCGCATCGTCGCCTTGAGGTCATGTCGATTCTGGCGACATCCGGAAAGCTGAAGGCTTCGCATCTGGATGCACTGAAAATTGATCCGCCACGCTGGACGACGTCGATGCTGGTGAACTGGTTTGAAGTGCTACGGCACGGCAAGGGTATTTTTCGTCAGGCGGAGCGACTGACACAGGCAGAAAGCCTGCTGCGCTCACGACTTACCCTGCAGGGCTCGGCGCTGTTGCTGTCCGAGGGTGACTTCAATTCCTGGTGGCTCTATGACAATGATGCGGCTGTAGTCTCGCGGCTGATGCTGGCCACCATGGATCTGCCCGCCTGGCGCGAGGATCAGCCTCGTCTGGTTCGCGGCCTGTTGATGCGGCAGCGGGAAGGGCACTGGGCGACCACTGTCGCCAACATGTGGGGCGGATTTGCACTGAAACGCTTCAGTGAAACATTCGAGCGTGCAGCGGTAACCGGCAGCACCCGGGCAGAGCTGGGCGCGCAGTCAGTTGACATGGCCTGGACGCAAAAGGAGCCGGCATCGGTGCGTCTGGAGTGGCCGGCAGTCCCCGCCACCTTGAAGCTCAGCCAGAAGGGTACCGGCGCACCGTGGATTACCGTGCAGTCGCGTGCACGCATTCCGCTCAAGGCCCCGTATGGCACCGGATTTACCGTTGGCAAGACCATCGAGCCGGTGCAGCAGAAAATCAAGGGCCAATGGAGTGTAGGTGATGTGGTGCGTATCCATCTGGCCATGAGTGCGCAGAGCGATATCGGCTGGGTAGCAGTGGATGACCCGATTCCCTCTGGCGCCACGTTGCTGGGCCGCGCCCTTGGCCGGGACAGCAGTCTGGCGACCGACAGTGGCGGTGGCGACTGGACATGGGCGACCTATGCCGAGTTTGGTGCCGATGCCTACCGCGCCTATTACGAACGCATCTACAAAGGCGAATGGCGGGCAAGCTATACCTTGAGACTTAACCAGTCCGGTGATTTTGTCCTGCCACCGACCCGGGTCGAGGCAATGTACGCACCGGAAATGTTTGGCATGACACCCAATCAAAAATGGCGGGTGACTCCTTGAGAGACTTCGTTTGTCGCATCGCGAGAATAGGGTGCGCGAAAAAAGGAGTTCATTTCGTAGCAAGGCTGTTTTGCCTGCTGTTATTGGCGGTGGGGGCGCAGGCAGCAGAAATACCGGCATTTGCAGAAATCCGCACAGGATACAAATCATCCTATGCCGAACTGCATGATCGAGAAGGAAAGTTTCTGCATGCCCGTCGCGTCGACCTCACGTCCAATCGTCTGAGGTGGGTCCCGCTGACGGAAATATCGCCAGCATTGACCGAGGCAGTCATCTTTGCGGAAGACAAGGAATTCTGGCAGCACCGCGGGGTCGACTGGAGTGCCACCGCATTGGCCGCCATGAAGCTGGTCTCGGGTGATCGTACCCGTGGCGCCTCCACGATCACCATGCAGTTGGCCGGTTTGCTGGACAAGGAACTGGCCTGGCGAAGCGGGGGCCGCTCCCTGTCGCAAAAATGGAACCAGATGCAGGCTGCCAGGGATATCGAGCGCAGCTGGTCCAAGCCGGAAATTATCGAGGCCTATCTCAATCTCGTCAGTTTTCGCGGGGATTTGCAGGGAGTAGCCGCAACAGCACAAGCATTGTTTGGCAAGCAGCCGGCCGGGCTCAATCGCAATGAGAGTTTGCTGCTGGCATCCTTGCTCCCTTCTCCGCAGGCTGCTGCGGGTCGGGTTGCTGCGCGTGCCTGCGTCCTGATCAATGCCGGTTTCATGAATGCGGACTGTCAGGTGGTAAAGGATCTGGCGATGACGGCACTGGCTCGTCGTCTGGCGCCCTACCCGGAGAATCCTGCCCTGGAATCACTGGCCAATACCTTGCTGAAGGTGCCGGCACAGAACCTGGTGTCAACACTTTCATATGGAGTACAAAAGAAAGCAGAAGAAATCCTGCGTAACCAGTTGCTTGAACTGAAGAGCCGGCACGTTAATGCAGGAGCAGTACTGGTGCTGGATAATGCCAGCGGTTCTGTCGTTGCATATGTCGCCAACGCAGGTCTTCTGGACAGTGCGCGGTTTGTTGATGCGATACAGGCACCCCGTCAGGCGGGGTCCACGCTTAAACCATTCTTGTACGAGTTGGCTCTTGAGCAAAAGTACCTGACAGCGGCGTCCATTCTTGAAGACACCCCGGTCAGTTTTCCTACGCCCAGTGGCCTGTATGTGCCGCAGAATTACGAGAAGGATTTCAAGGGGCCAGTGAGTGCACGTGTAGCACTGGCGGGTTCGCTGAATGTGCCGGCCGTGCGTGTACTCAATCTGGTCGGGGTCGAGAATGCGTGGGCACGCTTGCGCGCTCTGGGACTCCACTTGCCCGAATCCCCTGATTTTTATGGGCATGCACTGGCGCTGGGTGGCGCCGATGTCACCCTGTGGTCGCTGGCCAATGCCTATCGCACGCTGGCGCGTGGTGGCAGCAGCACGCCGCTCACCTTTTTACCTGGTCGTGCCATGGAGTCAGTACGCGTGCTGGATCAGGACGCCACCTTCATCACGGCAGATATTCTGGCGGACCGCAGTGCGCGCGCCATTACGTTCGGACTGGAAAGTCCACTCGCCACGCCATTCTGGACTGCAGTGAAAACCGGGACCAGCAAGGACATGCGCGACAACTGGTGCATCGGCTTTTCAGGTCGTTACACGGTTGCCGTCTGGGTGGGTAATCTGGATGGCAGTCCCATGCAGGATGTCTCTGGGATTTCGGGTGCGGCGCCGGTGTGGGCGGCAGTGATGAAACAGCTTGAGGGTGGTCAGGTGCGCCCGGATGGCGCTGCTCCAGTCGCTTCACTCAGTCTTGTGCGTCAGAAGGTGCGTTTTCGCGGACTCAAAGAGTCGGCACGGGAAGAATGGTTTATTCGCGGAACGGCGCTTGAAACGGTTGAATATGTCCCGCAGTCAGTGACGCGTATTGAGTATCCGGTCACTGGCACCATTATCGCGGTTGACCCGGACATTCCCTGGTCGCGTCAGCAGGTACGGTTTCGTGCCGAGTCTGGTGTGGCTGGTTTGTCATGGTGGCTTGATGGCCTTCGGCTGGGGCCCATCCGGGATCATGACTGGTCGCCAATGCCCGGCAGCCATCGTCTCGAACTCCGTGATGCCCAGGGTCTGGTGCATGATGCGGTTGGTTTTACGGTGCGTGGCCGCATGACAACGGCCCCGCTGGACTAGTCGGGCTGTCTTCAACGACAGCCCGCTTTCCGCTACCCTCATGTCCCCTTCATTAAAGGAATAATGCAAATGGCGGCTACACGTCGTTTTGATCTGGTGCTGTTTGGTGCTACCGGCTTCACCGGGGGGCTGGTGGCCGATTATCTGGCCAGGATCTCAAAGGAAGAGTCGTTTACCTGGGCACTTGCCGGGCGTAACAGCAGCAAGCTGCAGGCGGTTCGTGATCGGCTGGCCGGTGAGGGTGGCGTAAGTCTGCCCGAGGTTCTGGTTGCCGATGTCAACGATGCCGATTCCATTCGTGTGCTCGCTGCATCCGCCACTACGGTGATCACCACGGTCGGACCGTACTGGTTGTATGGCGAGCCGCTGGTGCGTGCCTGTGCCGAATCCGGCACGCATTATGTCGATCTTACCGGTGAGCCCCAGTTCGTTCATGCCATGCGGGAAAAATATGATGCACTGGCAAAGTCGACAGGCGCGCGAATCGTCAACAGTTGCGGTTTTGAAAGTATTCCACCGGATATCACGGTGCTGTTTGCGCTGAAAGAATTGAGAAAGCGTATCGGCGATACCGCGTTTCAGGCCTTGGATATTGTCGTGAAGGGTGGTGTGAACGCGGGCGGTACCATTTCCGGTGGCACCTGGCACTCAGCCGTGGAGGCCATGTCGAACGCCCGCGAGTGGATGACAAAGCGTCCCCGGCAGCAACGCGATAATGTGCATGCAGTAAAGACGCCTTTTTATCATGATCGCCATTTTGGTC
>CAYGBB010000096.1:3776-7292 GCA_964347985.1 uncultured Moraxellaceae bacterium | reverse complement strand
CAGCGTCGGCCACTGCAGCAGGAATCCGGTCAGTACCAGAATGAAGCCCAGGTATTGCGGATGCAGCATCCGCGCATATAGCCCCGCCGTCGCAAGCACACCGGCCTTTTGTGCCTGGTACAGCGTTCGCCAGGCAGTCGCCGTGATCCAGAAGCCACCCATGATCAGCAGGTTGCTCAAGACATGAAAAGGGCCCCAGTGCGGATTGGCGTTCCAGCCGAACAACATCTCGAGCAAGTGGCCGGCGTCATGCGACAACCAGTTGACTTCGGGATAGTGGGATCCGAGCCAGCCAGACAGCAGGTAAATCGTGAGCGGGTATCCGTACATCTCCGCAAACAGAGCGACAAGAAATCCCGAGAACGCACCGAAGGATCGCCAGTCGCGCGCTGATTTTGGTGGCGCGAAACTGTAGGCAAACATGATGAAGATGGCCGCGTTGACAAACACCAATCCCCAGAGGCCATAGGCGGGTGCTTCACCGTTCATTTCGACTCCTCCTTGACCGGACCCTGCGACTTCTGACCCGGTGGCGACTGATCATTGTGATGGTGGTGTGATCCGCCATGCCCGTGATGAAACATGTGCATCAACGGACAAGCGAGCAGGAACAGGTACGGAAGAAATCCCAGAACATGCAACCGGTGCTCGGTGAAAAGAAGCGAGCCGATGATGAGCAGGAATCCCCATAACACCCATGTGCTTCTGTGGCTGTGTTGGTGAGTCGTCATTACTGTCTCCTGAAACTCCGTTGGGTTGCCGAATACGTGGTCAGTGGATCGCCGTCACCGGCCTAACAGAAATCCGTCCTCGCGAACCAGAATCAGCATGTCCGGGTACAAGGCAGGCCATTTCAAATATGCCTTCAGTCGTAAATTCCCAGATGAGTTCGACAGAACGTCCTGCCGCAACACGTCTTGATGACATTCCATCTTCGACAGACAATTCGCCAGACTTCACTTCGTCGAGCCTGTAATTAATATCGTCTGTTGTTCCGAGCATGAACGCATGAATTCCTCCGCTGGTATTTCTAATCACGAAACGTATGGTTTCACCTTTGTTGACGAAAACGTCAGGCGGGGAAATTCGGTTATCCGCCGACATATCAATTTCAACCGTTCTGGAAATTTCACGCGATGACCCCATTCTTCCAAATGGCGTCCCTACTGCCTCAATCGGATTATCAACACGAATATTTTTATCGACAGGCCCGTGCTCACCGTGAGCAAGTGCGGAACCTGCAAGCATCATCAGGACCGCACAGGCAGCAAAAGAACGCCACCTTGCACTCATGGCTGCTCCCTCGCGGTCAGAATCTGGTACTGATCCGGCGTCAACGCAGGCAACCGCTGCAGGAATGCCACCATTGCCCAGATCCGCTGGTCATCGTGCGAGTAGCCCCACGCAGGCATACCGGAGGCTTTGATGCCGTGCTTGATGATCCAGAACTGGCGAGCGGCCGCACGTGCGGAATCCGCAGGCGCGTTATTGCTGACAAGCGCAAGATTGGGTGGTTGCGGATACAGTCCCTGCTGCAGGTCAGATGAGGATATTCCCGGCTTGAGATGACAGCCCGCACACATGTCGTTGTAGTCCTGGCCACCACTCAACAACATGCCGGGATCGTCGAGTGTCGGCACTTCAATGTCTGCCGATGCAGCAAGAATCGAGCGCTCACGCAGTGTATCCAGCGCCCAATGAACCGGGCGCGTGTGGTGGTCGTCAGCACCCATCGGGAAGACGCCGGAGAAAAGAAACAGGGCCCCTCCTAATGCGCCCACCACGACGAGAACACCTGCCGCCTTAATATAGATCCACATGACTGCTTCCTCATTAACCGTTGTGACTTACATGCCGTGACTGTTGTGGTCCATCTGATGCTCGGACGCGGGGCTGGCTGGCGCGGCCGGCGCCGGAGCACCATACGGATGCAGGCGATGCGGGCTGCCAAAACCTGGATCACTGCTGACCCGTCGCGCCATTTTTCCTTCGGGTGATTTGTACCAGCCCGGGTCGCGGTAATCGCCGCGAGGCTGGTCATCGCGCACCTTCACAACGGTGAACATGCCGCCCATTTCCAGCGGGCCATACGGGCCTTCGCCGGTCGCCATCGGCAGGGTGTTTGCCGGGCCCTTCAACATCCCCATGGCGACATGACCTGCGTGCTCCGCCATGCCGTTCTTGCCCATCGCCATGTAATCAGGCAGGAACTTCTGCACTTGCTCCTCAACGCCGGACTGATCGACACCGACGGTATTGGGTATGTCGTGCCCCATCGGCCCCATCGTGTGGTGGCTCATGTGGCAATGCAGCGCCCAGTCCCCTGGCTCTGTCGCCACGAATTCGATATCGCGCATCTGGCCAACACCGATGATCTCGGTGACTTCACGACGCCACTGCGAACGCGGCCAGCGCCCACCATCCGAGCCCGTGACCCAGAACGGGTTGCTATGCAAATGAATCGGGTGGTTCCACATTGAGATATTTCCGATACGAATGCGCATCCGCTCACCAGTGCGCATCACGAGACTCTCGATCGCCGGAAATGCCTTGCTGTTGAACGTCCAGATATCGAAGTTCTGCATGACGGCCGGGTCCGGCCGGTAGGTGCCTGCGTGCAGCGCCCAGTTGTGCAGGATGAATGCGTAATCGCGATCAATCCGTACGTCGTCCTGCTGACGCGGGTGGATGATGAACAGCCCAACCATGCCGAATGCGATTTGGGTCATTTCGTCTGCATGCGGGTGATACATGTGCGTCCCGTGCTGACGCAGGGTGAACTCATAAACGTAAGTCTCGCCGGGCCGAATGTGCGGCTGGCTAAGCCCCCCAACACCGTCATAGCCGGACGGCAGGTCAATGCCATGCCAATGCACACTGGTGTGCTCGCCGAGCTTGTTGGTTACATAGATCCGCACGCGATCTCCTTCGACCGCCTCGATCGTCGGCCCAGGCGTCGTACCGTTATAACCCCAGCATTTGGCCCGGGCTCCCGGTGCAAATTCGTGTTCGACTTCTTCTGCTACGAGATGAAATTCCTTGACGCCATCCTTGATCAGGTAAGGCAGAGTCCACCCGTTCAGCGTGCGCACAGGCAGATACCCCTGTGGATGACGCTCCAACTTTGCAGGCGGCAACATATCTGCAGGGACATTGGTCTCAGCAGGCATTGCCGGTGCGTCCATACTCATGCCCGACATGTCGTGCGACATCGGCATTGACTGCCCGCCACGGGCAGCGCCGGCCAACAGGCCGGCGCCTCCGACGCCCATGATTTGCAGCAGGTTACGTCGGGAGATGCTCATCAGTTGCTCCCGTGGTCGTGGTTGTGCTCCGCCTCGGCCGGGGCAGCTACCGGAGCCTTCGTCTTGGCAGCTTCCTTCGCCGCAGGTTTGGTTTTCGCATCCTGGGGCATGGCACCCATTCCGCCCGCACCGGAATCCATTTTCATTCCACCCATGTCGTGCATGCCCTTCATGTCCATGCCTTTCATGTCCATGCCTTTCATGTCCATGC
>CAYGBB010000096.1:0-3676 GCA_964347985.1 uncultured Moraxellaceae bacterium | reverse complement strand
TCGTGCATGCCCTTCATGTCCATGCCTTTCATGTCCATGCCTTTCATGTCCATGCTCTTCATGTCATGCATACCTTTCATGTCCATCCCTTTCCCTGCACCCATGCATTTCTTGTGCATTGCCTGAACAACCGGGTCGTTCATGTCCATTTTCGACATGTCCATCTCCTTCATCTTTGCGCAGTCAGGCGCTGCATTTGCCGCAGCAGCCTCCTTCGCATGCTCGGCAGGATCGTGTGCCAGCGCAGCCTGTACCGAGAACGCCAGGACAATGGCAGACGTGGTTTTGATAATCGATTTCATGTGTTGCTCCTTGTGGATAGGACGCAGATGCGTCGTTTTGTGATCATTGGTGTTGCGCGTGCTCATCCGTGCTGTTCTCAACCGGCACATCCCTTTCCGGTTCCGGCAAACGACCACCCACGGCGCGAACCAGTTCCACGTATGAACGCCAGTAGTCGTTCAATGCAGTCAGGTAGTCGTCGTAAGCAGCGTATTCACCCTGTTTTGCCGCCAGCGCCTCAAAAACGCCAACCAGCATGTAGTTCAACTCTTCTGCCATCCGCGCGTTGGCTTCCTTGCTTTGCGGGATGATTTCGTCCCGATACAGCGTCGTTCGGGTGTACGCAGCGCTGGCTTCGGCCCATGCCGAGGCGACTTCTGCGCTGGCGGACAGGACGCGCTGGTCGAACGCCGCCTCAGCCTGGGTCAGCGATGCTTTCGCGGCACGCACACGGCCACCGCCCCAGTTGAACAAGGGCAATTCGAGCGATACCGAAGGCCCCTTGCTGATCGAGCCATCGAAATCTCGTTCGCGCTCGTATCCCAACTCAACGCCATTCACCAGACGCGAGTGGCGCTCCAGCCCATAACGCTTTGCCAAAGCCTTTGCACGGACATCCGCCTCGGCGATGTCCAGCCGCTGCTTCCGCGCCTGATCAAGCAGTGCCTGCATGGCCGGCAACTCGACCAACGGTTGATCGAGCTGCGCATCCAGCTCCCAGGCATTTTCCGTTGCCGGAAATCCCATCAGCAGGTTGAGGCGTGCCCGGGAAGACGTCGCCGCAGCGCTTGCGGACAAGGCATCCGCATGCGCAGTGCCCGCTGCAGCCTTTTCCAGGGCCAACTCACGCGCATTGATGTTTCCCGCATCAAAGAAGCGCTGCGCAAGTGCGGCTGACGCTGCCGATGATTGCGCAATGGCATGTTTCAGGTCGGCGCGTTGCTCGGCGATGGCCAGGTCGTACCAGGCTGTCTTGACGTCCGCGGCCAGCCGCAACGTGGCATCACCAACGGCCAGTTTGGTCGCCTCGAATTGTGCAGCCGAGTAACGCTTGCGCGCCGGATGCATCAGGAGGTCAGTGAGATCGACCGCAATGCCCAGCGACAGATTCGTGTCGATGGCAGACGGGTCATTGGTCGTGAAGCGCGCGGCAGACAACACCGGGTTGGCGAGCCGGCCTGCGTCGTAGAGTTCGGCCGCCGAGAACCCGAGATCGGCGTAGATACGCCTCACTTCCGGACCGTTCGCCAACGCCAACCGGACAGCCGCGTCGGGGGTCAGCGGCGTATCCAGGGCCAGCCGGCCCGGGGATTTCACGTCAGGGGAAACAGCGGACGATAGGCCCCGATCTGCCAGCAGTTGCTGAACATCTTGCCGCCCCTCGTCGCGAGGCACGGACACACAACCGGAAAGAGCCACGGCAACAAAGGCCATGGCCAACGCATTGGACGATTTCACTACGATCTCCCGAATCCACTTGAATTCCGTGCATGCGAATCACGCGAGCACGATCAAGAGCAGCCGCAGACGCGGCTTTGGATCAGGAAATACTGGGAGGGCGGATCAGGCCTTGGCGGAAGGCCTGGAGGAGAGAACTTGGCGTAAAAAGGGTTTCGGCGACGGCAGCCCCATCGTCCACACCCACAGAACGGGTGGGCACCACACCCGGAGAGGCCGAACAACCATGACCGGAGCACTTGCAGCCAGCGGGCGGGCACTTGCAGTCACCACAGTCTGAAGCGTCGGCAGCAGCAACCGGGTGGTTCTGCCCTTCCATGCCCACCGTGCCGTCATCACCTGCCAGATGATGCATCCCGACCATCTGGTGATGACCGGGCATATCCGCCATGGCAGGGGCCGCTGATAGCGCCGCCCTGGATTCGTGGGTCAAGCAAGGCACCGCAGAAACGCCTGCGACCGCCTGGAGCGCGTAGGCCCAGATGGTCAGGATCAGCAGGAGTTTCTTGGGTATCGACATTCGGACAGTCTGCCTCAGGGATTACGCCTTGCCAAGGAAATGAGATTGACTTGCATCAGTATTGGGACTCCGCCCAGGTACTATTTGTTCCCTTGAGATGGATACTTGCGGGCATCGCCGTCCGTATCGGACTTGCCGTCGATTAACTTCTGCAACAGGGGGTCAATCGGCATCCGCCTGAACATGCTGATGTCGCTGCCGCCCGTGTTGCCGGTTGGCACCGCACCGACCGCAGACCCCAGTGCGCCGAACACGATACGCACCGCCTGGCCAATCACCGCGACCGGCCTGTCCCGTTTCACCTCAACGCGCAGCATGTGCCAGTGCGACCGCACATGCGGAATCACATGCGCCTGCCCCAACACATGCGCCCGCTCCAGGTGAAGAAATCCGCTGCTGATGTCTCCTGCCTCGATCAACGCCAGCGCCTGCGCCATCTCACCTTCAAATGCTTGTCGCTGTAGTGGATTCATCCTTTCCCCTCCCGTGAGGCACTGAATGAACATAGCCAAGCGTAAAACCCGTGGCCTGCCCACGGGTCAAGCAGTATCTGCCTTATGTTACGCATTTCGTGGCGCGAACATGATGATCGCCATGCCGCACAGCGCGACTGCCGACCCCACCAGATCCCATACCGTCGGCCTGATTCCATCCACGGACCACAGCCACAGGATCGCCACGAATATGTAGACACCACCGTAGGCCGCATAGGTTCGCCCGGCGGCCGTGGGGTGCAGCGACAGCAACCAGGCAAACAGCGCCAGACTCAGCGCTGCCGGCACCAGCAGCCAGATGCTCTTGCCTTGCTTGAGCCAAAGCCACGGCAGATAGCAGCCGATGATTTCCGCGACCGCCGTGATCAGGAACTGTCCCACCGTCTTCAGTTCGAACACACGGCACCCCACTCACTTCCTGCTTATGCATCCCGGATAAATCAGTGCCAGCTTTCTCAAGCTCCTCAGGACCTGACACAGATAATTGCATTAAATGGCTGAATTGCCAGTTTCTCCCGTGCGAATTCGTATTACCTGTTCCAACGTCGTTACGAATATCTTTCCGTCGCCAATCTTTCCCGTGTTCGCGGCCTTGCAGATTGCCTCAATGATTCGTTCTACGTCGTCCTGCGGACAAGCGACCTCCAGCTTTACCTTGGGCAGAAAATCGACGACGTACTCGGCACCCCGGTACAACTCCGTGTGGCCCTTCTGACGCCCGAACCCCTTCACTTCCGTGGCAGTGATGCCCTGGATTCCGATCTCGGCGAGCGCGTCACGCACGGCGTCGAGTTTGAATGGCTTGATGATGGCTGTTACCAATTTCATGGTGACTCTCCCTTGCCCCCGTCCGACGGCGAATCTGCCGTAGAGCGGCACTGATGGAAATCGGGGCAGCCTCAAGGGCCGCCCCCTCTCACTC
>CAYGBB010000095.1:1757-7397 GCA_964347985.1 uncultured Moraxellaceae bacterium | reverse complement strand
GCGCATTGCCAATCCGCGTGATTTCCGTCGTCTGATTGTCGCGCAACGTGCCGGCGGCCCGGTGTATCTTGAGCAGGTGGCTGATGTTGTGGATGGTGAAGAAGAGGAAGTGTCCTCTGCCATGATCAATGGCGCGCGCGCGGTCTCCATTGATATTGTCAAAACTTCCGGCGCCAACACGATTGATGTGGTCGACAAGGCTCTGGTGGTGATGAAAGAGCTGGAAAAAAATCTGCCGGCCGGCGTTAAAATGATCAAGGTGGCAGACAGCTCGAAATCCATTCGCGCTTCGCTCAAGGATGTGCAAAAGACGCTGCTCGAAGGCGCGGTGCTGGCCATTGTCATCGTGTTTCTGTTTCTGGGTTCCTGGCGCAGCACCGTCATCACCGGCCTGACACTGCCGATCTCTTTGCTGGGAACGGTTTTTGCACTGTATTTTTTTGGTTTTACCATCAACCTGATGACCCTGATGGCGCTGTCACTGTGCATTGGCTTGCTGATTGATGACGCCATTGTGGTGCGCGAGAACATCGTGCGTCATGGTGCCATGGGCAAGGGGCATTATCAGGCGGCACTGGACGGCACCGAGGAAATCGGCTTGGCCGTGCTGGCCACCACGCTGGCCATTGTTGCGGTATTTTTGCCGGTGGCCTTCATGGGCGGCATCATCGGGCGTTTCTTTTTTCAGTTTGGCGTGACGGTTACCTCGGCCGTATTGCTCTCGATGTTTGTCAGTTTCACGCTCGATCCCATGCTGTCTTCCGTCTGGCATGATCCGGATATTCATGGGCGCAAGAAAACATCGGTGTTAGGCCGCTGGCTTGACAACTTCTCGGACTGGATTGATCGCCTGGGAGATGTTTATGTGGCCGTGATTCGCTGGGCACTGGTGCACAGGGGCATCACCATGGCGATTGCCGTGACGAGTCTGATAGGGGCTTTTGTGATGGCCAAGCATATTGGGGGGGAATTTGCGCCAGAGCCTGATTTGTCTGAAATAGGCGTCAAGTTTGAAACACCGACAGGCTCTTCGCTGGAATATACCCAGGCCAAGGTGCGCCAGGTGGATGCGCTGTTGCATCAGTATCCCGAGGTGGTCATCACCTATGCATCCATTAATACCGAGACCAGTGCGGGCAAGGATCATGCAGGCATTCGTGTGCAGCTCAAGCCGAAGGCAGAACGAACACGCAATCAGAAAGAGCTGATCATCAATGTGCGTGAGCGCCTTTCACGCGTCGCCGGCATTACCGTGACCTCGGTCGCGGCAGCCAAGGAGTCGGTTTCGGGCGGGCTCAAGCCCATTATGCTCAGCGTGCAGGGGCCTGATCTGGAGACCTTGCGCAAGATTTCCGATCAGGTTGTGGCGGGCATGCATAATATTCCGGGGCTGGTGGATATTGAAACTTCGCTGCTGGCGCCCAAGCCGACCATAGCCATTGATGTGAATCGTGACATGGCATCCGATCTGGGGTTGAGCGTGGGCAAGCTTGGCAGCAGTTTGCGCCCGCTGATCGCGGGCGATAACGTCACCACCTGGCAGGATGCCAGTGGTGAAAATTACGATGTGAATGTGCAGTTGCCCAAAAGTGAACGGCGCACGGTGAGCGAGCTGGGGGATCTGCATATTGCCAGTACCATCATCAATCCGCAGACGGGGGCGCCCAATATGGTGGCGCTGGCACAGGTCGCCAGGATTCGTGAAACCACGGGTGCTGCCCAGATCAATCGCCGCAATCTTTTTCGCGAGGTGCTGGTTCAGGCCAATGTCAGCGGCCGTCCTGCCGGTGACATCGGCGGGGATATCAAGGCCTTGCAGGCCTCCATAAAATTGCCGCCCGGTTATCGTTTTCAGACCGAGGGCCAGAACAAGGACATGGAAGAGTCTATTGGTTTCGCCGGTTCAGCCTTGTTGCTGGCGGTGATTTTCATTTACATGGTGCTGGGATCGCAGTTCAACAGCTTTCTGCATCCGGTGGCCATCATGACATCGCTGCCACTGTCACTGATCGGGGTATTCGCGGCGCTCTTCCTGTTTGGCAGCACCATGAATATTTTTTCCATCATTGGCATCATCATGCTGATGGGGCTGGTGACCAAAAATGCCATTCTCATCATTGATTTCATCAAGACTGCCGTGGACAACGGGGAGGCGCGCGATACCGCCATCCTGAATGCCGGCCGCACCCGCCTGCGGCCTATCCTGATGACAACGGCGGCCATGGTCATGGGCATGGTGCCGCTGGCACTGGGTCTGGGTGAGGGGGCCGAGCAGCGTGCGCCGATGGCGCATGCCATTATCGGCGGTGTGATTACCTCCACCATGCTTACGCTGATTGTGGTGCCGGTGGTATATACCTACCTCGACGATCTCAAGGCGCTCACCTTTCGCCTGTTCGGCCGCCACAGGGCCTGACGGGTGCTCTGGTCGACGCGGGCGACACGGCAATGACCAGGCAAAAAAAATCCCCCGCAGAGGCAGGGGATTTTTTTGATCAAGCGCAGTATTTATTCAGGCGCGTCCTTGATGCCGGGGCTGCCGTAAGCTTCTCAGGCAGCCTGTTGGGGAAATTGCCAGAGCTTGAGCAGATCGTTGCAGGCTTGCACGATCATTTCTTCAGTGATGGGTGTTTCGCGGCCATTTTCGTCCAGCAAGGCGGCACCATGAAACGGATTGCCGGCAGACGAAGCGGACATCAGGTTTTCGTTGGTTTGCATCATTTACCTCACTTGCCCTGCAGGGGGCCTGGCCGGGCGGTTAAACCGCTGGTTTTGTGACCGGTTTTGCGAACCAAGTCACGTTCTACAGGGCCGAGTATAGGGAGGCAGGCGGCGTGAGTATCGTGGAGGCTCTTGTAATGTGTAACCAACTATGAAACAGGTTTCTGATTCTTCTTCACCTCTGTCTTTCAGGCCATTGTTTTCTCTTGGCTTTCTGATCAATCCGCTGGCAGGTCTGGGTGGTGCCGTTGCGCTCAAGGGCAGTGATGGCGTGGCGGCAGAGGCACTGGCGCGCGGTGCGGTGGCGCAGGCACAGGTTCGCGCCACCGCAGTGTTGCGGGCGCTGCTGCCCTGGCGTGAGCAGATCAGGATTGTGACAGCGGCTGGCGAGATGGGCGGCCATGCGGCGCAGATGCTGGGTTTTGAGACGGTGCTTGTGCATACGCCGGCCGCCGCCAGCAGTACGTGCGACACCCTTGCAACGGCGCTGGCACTGCAAGCAGCCCGTGTCGATCTGCTGCTTTTTGCCGGTGGCGACGGTACGGCGCGGGATATCTGCGGTGTGGTCGCTCAGGCCATGCCGGTACTGGGCATTCCGGCGGGCGTGAAAATGCACTCGGGGGTGTTTGCGGTGAATCCGCAGGCGGCGGCTGACATTGTGCAGCTTATGCTCAAGGGCGAACTGGTGCGGATTGATAACGCAGAAGTGCGTGACATTGACGAGGCTGCCTTGCGGACAGGCCGGGTGCAGTCGCGCCATTTTGGTGAAATGCGGGTGCCGTCTGACGGGCGCTATCTGCAGCAGGTGAAATGCAGCGCCATTGAGGTCGATGTCTTGCTACTGCAGGAAATCGCTGCCGGCATTGTCGATACTATCGACGCTGGTGTGACTTATTTCATCGCGCCTGGCACGACCACCGCCGCCGTCATGGCGGCGCTTGATCTTCCCAATACCCTGCTGGGCGTGGATGTCGTCCGTGATGGCCAACTGCTGGCGGCGGATGCGAATGCGGCACTGCTGGAAGCATTCGCGGTCGCCGGCCCTTGCCGCCTGATCATCACGCCCACCGGCGGCCAGGGCATACTGCTTGGGCGCGGCAATCAGCAAATCAGTACCGGCGTGCTGCAGGCGATTGGCCGTGAGGGCCTGATCGTGATTGCCACCGAGGCAAAACTGAAGGCGCTGGCAGGTCGGCCCTTGCTGATGGATGTGCCGGATGCGGTGGTGGCAGCCGCCCTGAGCGGATTTGTCGAGGTCATTACCGGCTACCAGAGCCGCCTTCTTTATCGTCTGGCGACGCATGCCTGATGGCGGGGCTGCTGGTCATTTCTGTGCATGGCGGTCGTTCAGAATAAATCACTGTATGCATAAAAAAGGCCTGCAAAATATGCGGGCCTTCCTTGTTCACCTTACACGCGTTACACGCGCGTCAGATTTGCATGTTCTGCAGGGCTTCAATACGTTTTTCCAGCGGGGGATGGCTCATGAACAGGCTGGCAATACTGAAACCTTCGACCTTGCCCTGGGTGATGGCCATGGCGGTCATTTCGGCGGGCATCTGATCCGGCATTTCATGCTCGGCCTGGAGGCGGCGCAGGGCATTGATCATGGACTGCTTGCCGGCAAAGGTGGCGCCGGCTTCGTCAGCGCGGAACTCACGGTGACGCGAAAACCACATGACGATGGTGGAAGCCAGAATGCCCAGCACGATGTCAGCCACGATGCTGGTGACAAGGTAGGCGATGCCCGGACGATCACTGTCATTCTTGAACACCACGCGATCCACAAAGTTGCCGATGATGCGCGAGAAGAACATGACAAAAGTATTCACCACGCCCTGAATCAGGGCCAGCGTTACCATGTCGCCGTTAGCAACGTGGCCGATTTCATGCGCCAACACGGCTTTGACTTCATCACGGCTCATGCGTTGCAGCAGACCCGAGCTGACGGCAACCAGCGCTGCATTCTTGTTCCAGCCGGTGGCAAAGGCATTCGACTGGTAGCTCGGGAAAATACCGACCTCCGGCATTTTGATGCCGGCCTTGGCAGCCAGTTCCTGCACTGTGCTGACCAGCCAGCGCTCTTCTTCCGTGCGCGGGTTCTCGATCACCTGGGTGCCTGTGCTGCGCTTGGCCATCCATTTGGAAATAAACAGCGAGAACAGCGAGCCCACCATGCCGAACACAAAGCACATGATCAGCAGGTTCATCAGGTTCAGCTGACCACCAGGGCCATGGGTGGAACCCACGCCCAGAACACTGAGCACGATGCCGGCCACGACCACGATGGCAAGGTTGGTCATGAGGAATAAAGCGATGCGGAACATGGACTGGGTTTCTCCGGCTGGTAACTAGCAAGAAAGGTAGGGATTGCCTTCCCAAACTTCAAGCGCAAATTTGTGTTGGTTTTATGAAGCCAGCAGCGCTAAAAAAACCTGCAAAACAATAGGCTGTCTGCGCGATCAGGCGACGGCCACATTAGTGCCATGGCGCTGGCGATAACTTTCCAGAAAGCGGGCAAGGCGGGTGATGGCTTCACGCAGGTCTTCCTTGTTGGGCAGAAAGACCACACGGAAATGATCCGGTGTCGGCCAGTTAAAGCCCGTGCCTTGCACCAGCAGGACTTTCTCGGCCCGGAGCAGCTGCAGAATGAACTCCTGATCATCCTTGATGGGATAGATTACCGGATCAAGTCGCGGAAAGAGATAAAGCGCGCCTTCCGGTTTCACGCAGCTCACGCCGGGAATGGCGTTCAGCATCTCTACCGCCAGATTGCGCTGCTCGTACAGACGTCCACCGGGACGAATCAGGTCATTGATGCTCTGGTAGCCGCCCAGCGCCGTCTGAACGGCGTTTTGCGCCGGTACGTTGGCGCAAAGACGCATGGAGGCCAGCATGTCGAGGCCCTCGATATAGTCC
>CAYGBB010000095.1:1067-1747 GCA_964347985.1 uncultured Moraxellaceae bacterium | reverse complement strand
CCTGGCTACTGCCTTGTTGCCACTGACCATCAGCCAGCCACAGCGGAAGCCGGCCACGCGATAGGATTTTGACAAGCCGTTAAACGTCACGCAGAGCAGGTCAGGAGCGAGTGTGGCCAGACAAATGTGCTGGGCATCGTCGTAGAGAATCTTGTCGTAAATCTCGTCGGCAAACAGGATCAGGTCGTGTTTGCGTGCCAGTGCCACGATGCCTTCAAGAATATATTTTGGATAGACCGCCCCAGTGGGGTTGTTGGGATTGATGATCACGATGCCGCGTGTTTTCGTCGTGATCTTTTTTTCCATGTCGGCAAGGTCGGGATACCAGCCACTGTTCTCGTCACAGAGATAATGCACCGGCGTACCGCCGGACAGCGTGACTGCCGCTGTCCACAGTGGATAGTCCGGCGCCGGAATCAGCATCTCGTCATCCGTGTTGAGCAGGGCCTGCATGGCCATGACAATCAGCTCGGACACGCCGTTGCCGATATAGATGTCGCCAATTTCCACACCAAAAAGCTGCTTCTGCTGGTAATACTGCATGATGGCCTTGCGCGCCGAGAACAGACCCTTGGATTCGCAATAGCCTGTGGAGCCGGGCAGATTGGTGATCACGTCCGCCAGAATTTCCTGGGGTGCTTCAAAGCCGAACGGCGCCGGGTTGCCGATATTCAGCTTGA
>CAYGBB010000095.1:0-1057 GCA_964347985.1 uncultured Moraxellaceae bacterium | reverse complement strand
GCCCTGTTCCTCCATTGCTGTCGCTTCCTTGAGGACGGGACCACGGATATCGTAACAGACGTTCTTCAGCTTGGCAGACTTGGTGACTGGCATGGCAGGCTCGCGTGGATAGGGCAGGGGTGTGGGTGTTAATGTCGGTGTTGACAGGGGTTTACCCGTTGCAGGCGCTTGTTCGTGTCGATAGGCCTGCATATCCAGCAGCAGTTGCTCGACGGTGGCCATGCGCGGGCTGCGGCCCTTCTTCAGCTCGCCCACAAAATTGGGGTCATGGCGAAAGAGGGTGCCGAACTGCGAGGCACTGATATCCGGGTAGTCGGCAAGAAACCGGTCAACCTGTTCCAGAAGGTTCATGACAACATCCATAAGTATAGGGCTTTAAAGACTTTCAATAGGCTATTCCCTATTTCTGGCTTTCGCCAGCCCCTCTTCTGGAAATTGCGCAGCAGCTACACAGAAACCCTGCAGAAAAGCAGGCAATACAGGGACACCGTCAGGCTTTTCTGTAACGGAGCGCTGTCATCATGCTCACAGCCTTGCAAGTCCGATTTTGCGCCCCCGTAGCGGCGCACACACCAGGGAGAACAGCCATGAGCGACAAGATAATCAAGAGCGAGGCCGAGTGGCGTGCCGAGCTCAGCCCAGAGGAATACCGCATCTGCCGCGAGAAGGACACCGAGCGCGCTTTTACCGGCGTGTATTACGAAGAACATCGCAACGGCGTTTACCAATGCCGCTGCTGCGGCGAGCCCTTGTTCAGCTCTGCGACCAAATACGAATCCGGCTCCGGCTGGCCCAGTTTTTTTCAGCCGATAGCGGCGGATGTGATTGAGGAGCATCGCGACATGGCCCACGGCATGGTGCGCACCGAGATTGTTTGCAGGAAATGTGACTGCCATCTCGGGCATGTCTTCACCGATGGACCAAAACCCACGGGCCTGCGCTATTGCATTAACTCGGCATCGCTTAAGCTCGACGCCACAGAATAAAAAAGACGGTGTGCCAACGCCGGATCAAACAGCGAAGCTCATCAAGGAGAGGCCCATGGCCAGTGTGTACG
>CAYGBB010000094.1:0-7403 GCA_964347985.1 uncultured Moraxellaceae bacterium | reverse complement strand
CACTGTGCATAGCCTGTAGCGGTTTCGTGCACGATGATGGACTGCAGGGTGACATCAGCCTCACCGTTGCGCATGTCCGTCTGCTTCAGTACGGCATCGGCCAGCACAAAGAAAAGGCGGGAAAACTGTTCGGCAGAGGGAGAGATGGGCAGGGCAATCCAGCGGGCACTGAACGCCTTGCAAGCCTCGATATAGGCTGCATCGTCCTTGTCCCAGAAGCAGATGGCATGATCAAAGCTGTCGATCAGGGTACGGATATGCCCCTTCATCAGACCAAAGTCGTAGACCATCTGGCCATGGTCAAGCGCATGCGCCTCCAGGATCACCTCAACCTTGTAGCTGTGCCCGTGAATGGAGCGGCTGCAGCGGTCGCTGGTGCAGTTGCGCACGACATGGGCGTTCTCGAAACCGAAGAGTTTGCGGATGAGCATGACGGATAACCTCTGGAATGCCGCCCATTCTACACCACTGGTGGCAGGATGGCGGTCGCATCCCTGCCCCGGCATGTGTACAATTCGCTCCGTTTGTTTCGGCTGCCTATCCGGCACCCGGGGGCATCCGGATTACCCGCCGGCATGCCCGAATTTGCTGGAGCGCCCGCTCCCTTACTTTTGAACCCCAGGAGTTTTCATCATGAAGAAGCCCGTTCGCGTGGCCGTTACCGGCGCCGCCGGCCAGATTGGTTACAGCCTGCTGTTCCGTATCGCCTCTGGCGAAATGCTGGGCAAAGACCAGCCGGTAATCCTGCAGATGCTGGAAGTGCCGTTCGAGAAGGCCCAGGCCGCTCTCAAGGGCGTCATGATGGAACTGGAAGATTGTGCATTCCCGCTGCTGGCTGGCATGGTTGGAACTGATGATCCTGCCGTTGCCTTCAAGGATGCTGACTACGCCCTGCTCGTGGGTGCCCGTCCGCGTGGCCCAGGCATGGAGCGCAAGGACCTGTTGCTCGAAAACGCCAAGATCTTCACCGTCCAGGGCAAGGCCCTGAACGACGTCGCTTCGCGCAATGTGAAGGTGCTGGTGGTCGGCAACCCCGCCAACACCAACGCCTACATCGCCATGAAGTCGGCTCCAGACCTGCCCGCCAAGAACTTCACCGCCATGCTGCGTCTGGACCATAACCGTGCCCTGTCGCAGATTGCTGCCAAGACCGGTAAGGCCGTGGCTGATATCAAGAAGCTGGTTGTCTGGGGCAATCACTCCCCGACCATGTACGCCGACTACCGCTTTGCCACCATCAATGGCGAAGGCGTGAAGGCCATGATCAACGACGAAGAATGGAACAAGAACGTGTTCCTGCCGACCGTGGGCAAGCGCGGCGCTGCCATCATCGAAGCCCGTGGCCTGTCCTCGGCTGCTTCTGCCGCCAACGCTGCCATCGACCACATGCGCGACTGGGCCCTGGGCACCAATGGCGAATGGGTCACCATGGGTATCCCGTCGGATGGCTCCTATGGCATTCCTGAAGGCATCATGTACGGCGTGCCCGTCACTACTGCCAATGGCGAATACACCCGCGTGGAAGGCCTGGAAGTCGACGCCTTCTCCCGCGAGCGCATGGATTTCACCCTGAACGAGCTGCTGGAAGAGCGTGAAGGCGTGAAGGATCTGCTGGGCTGATCTACGCGCCTGCAGACATGAAAAAGCCCGGCCCTTCTTGAAGATCGGCCGGGCTTTTTCTTTGGTGCTTTCCTGCGTGCCTTATTTGGCGCCCGACAGGTCAGACCAGTTTTTTAGCGGCAACAATCACGCCATTGTTGTCGGCATAGACATGCTGTCCCTGCACGAATGTCACTCCACCGAAGGTGATATCCAGGCCGGTTTCACCCACACCCTTGCGCACACTCTTGAGGGGTATGGCCGCCACGGCATGCACACCGATGTCCAGCTGCGCCAGTGCATCCACATCACGCACACAGCCATAAATGATCACGCCTTCCCAGCCATTCTGGACGGCGCTCTCACCAATCATGTCCCCCATCAGGGCGCAGCGCAGCGAGCCACCGCCATCCACCACCAGCACCTTTCCATTGCCGGGAGTTGCCAACAGCTCCTTGACCCGTGAATTGTCCTCATGGCACTTCACTGTGACGATTTCACCGCCAAAGGTTTCACGTCCCCCAAAACTGCCAAACATTGGCTCACACACGTGAACATCTTCAGGGTGATCATCACACAGGTCACAGGTCACAAAACTCATGGCAACTCCTTTGAGGATTGATGGATCAGAATGAATTCAGGCTAGCAATGCCTGAATATCGTTGTAACGACAGATGCGCGTACCCCTGGCATCCACTTGCGAAGCGGCGGCAACCATGGCGGCTGCCAGGTCAGCCACATGCACAGGATGTGCCGCACTGAGAGGCCCCCGCAGGAATGGCGCAATGAGGCTGGTGAATCGAATGCCCAGCGCCTCACCTTTTCTGGCTTCGGCGCGCTCACCAATCAGGAATGACGGCTGGAAGATGGTCAAACAAGGGAATCCCATGGCGCGAATGTCATTCTCCAGCATCCCTTTGACCCGGTTATAGAAAACCGGAGAGCCCGCCTTTGCCCCCAGGGCAGATACCAGCAGGAAGTGGCTCGTCCCGTTGGCATGCATGCGGTGGGCAAACTCGTAGGCATAGCCATAGTCCACCTTGTGAAACTCGGCCTTGGTGCCTGCCTGACGAATGGTGGTCCCCAGGCAGCAAAAGGCATCATCCGCTTTTATCTCTGCCAGCACCTCACCCAGACGGTCAAAGCTTGTCTCTATGGTCTGGAGCTTTTCATGACGCAGCTTGAGGGGGCGCCGACTGACGGCAATGACCTTGTCATAGACTGGAGAGGACAGCAGATTGCGCAGGCAATGCCCGCCAACCAGCCCGGTAGCACCGATCAGGATCGCTGTTTTACCTGTCATCTCAACTCCCCGTATTACATGAACGGGCAATTATGCGCCCAGACCCGCCTTCACAACACTACTACCACTTCGCAATTGGCTGACAATCCAGCCAACTCACCGGGTACGTAAGGGGCCATGCTTTACGTTAACGTAAAGGTAAGCAATAATCCGGAACAGAGACCGGAGCCCACATGAGCGTCACCTACACTATTTCCGACCTGGCCAAAGAGTTCGACGTGACCACCCGTACCATCCGGTTCTACGAGGATGAGGGGCTGCTTAGCCCCGAACGCCGTGGCCAGGCCCGTATCTACTCGGCCCGGGACCGGGTACTGCTAAAGTTGATCCTTCGCGGCAAGCGGCTGGGGTTTTCACTGGCGGACAGCCGGGAGCTTTTTGAGCTTTATGACCCCGCCAGCGGTAACAAGGCACAGCTGTTACTCATGCTGGACAAGCTGAGCGAGAAACGTACTGCCCTGGAGCAGCAACTTCATGACATTCAGGTGATGCAGATAGAACTTGATGCGGCAGAAACCCGAATCAGGAATGCCATCTCGGGCAAACCATCTTCCGAACCTTCCACAGAGGACACACCATGAGTTACACCGGCATGAATTTCGGCCTGGGCGAAACCATCAACGCCCTGCGTGACACCGTAGAGCAGTTTTCCCGCAAGGAAATCGCCCCGCGCGCCGCTGACATCGACCGTCAGAACGAGTTCCCCATGGATCTCTGGCGCAAGTTCGGTGACCTCGGGCTGCTCGGGATGACCGTCAGTGAAGAGTATGGCGGAAGCGACATGGGCTATCTGGCCCATGTCATCGCCATCGAAGAAATCTCGCGCGCCTCCGCGTCGGTTGGTCTTTCCTACGGTGCTCACTCCAATCTCTGCGTCAACCAGATCTTCAAGAATGGCAACAATGCCCAGCGCGCGAAATATCTGCCCAAGCTGGTCAGCGGCGAGCACATTGGCGCATTGGCCATGAGCGAGCCGAATGCAGGCTCCGACGTGGTCAGCATGAAGCTGCGTGCCGACAAGAAAGGCGACCGTTATGTACTTAACGGCAACAAGATGTGGATTACCAACGGCCCTGATGCCAACACCTATGTGATCTACGCCAAGACCGACATCAACGCCGGCCCTCGCGGCATGACCGCGTTTATTGTCGAGCGCGACTTCAAGGGTTTCACACAGGCCCAGAAGCTGGACAAGCTGGGCATGCGCGGCTCCAACACCTGTGAACTGGTATTCCAGGATTGCGAAGTGCCGGAAGAAAACATCCTTGGCAACCTCAATGAAGGCGTAAAGGTCCTGATGTCGGGTCTGGACTACGAGCGCGTCGTACTTTCCGGCGGCCCGGTCGGTCTCATGCAGTCCTGCATGGATGTGGTCATTCCATACATTCATGACCGCAAGCAGTTTGGCCAGGCCATTGGTGAGTTCCAGCTCATGCAGGGCAAGGTTGCCGACATGTACACCCTGCTCAATGCCTCACGTGCTTACCTCTACAACGTCGCACAGGCCTGCGACCGTGGTGAAACGGCGCGCAAGGATGCAGCAGCTGTCATCCTCTATACCGCTGAAAATGCAACGAAGCTGGCGCTGGAAGCCATTCAGGTACTGGGCGGGAATGGTTACATCAACGAGAACCCGACGGGCCGCTATCTGCGTGATGCCAAGCTGTATGAAATTGGTGCAGGTACCAGTGAAATTCGCCGCATGCTGATCGGGCGAGAACTCTTTAACGAGACGAAGTGACGCCATGCCAGTCATTCAATCAAAGATTCATCCACACTCCCCCGGCTTTCAGGAAAACTCCCTGCATCACCGGGCGCTGAGTGACGACCTCAACCGCTTGCTCGACCGTATTCGCGAAGGTGGCGGTGCCACAGCGATTGCCCGTCACAAGGGCCGTGGCAAGCTGACCGCTCGTGAACGCATCAATGTCCTGATTGACCCCGGCTCTCCTTTTCTGGAGCTGGCTCCACTGGCTGCGCATGACGTGTACGGCGAGGATGTGGCGGCTGCCGGGATTGTGGCCGGGATTGGTCGAGTGAACGGCATTGAGTGCGTTATTGCTGCGAATGATGCCACGGTGAAAGGCGGTTCCTATTACCCGCTTACCGTGAAAAAACATTTACGCGCCCAGACTATCGCACAGGAAAACCACCTCCCCTGCATTTATCTGGTGGATTCCGGCGGTGCCAATCTTCCCCGTCAGGACGAAGTCTTTCCTGACCATCTGCATTTTGGCCACATCTTCTTCAACCAGGCCAACATGTCGGCGGCGAACATTCCGCAGATTGCTGTTGTGATGGGCTCGTGTACGGCCGGTGGCGCCTATGTACCGGCAATGGCTGATGAAGCCATCATCGTGAAACACCAGGGCACGATTTTTCTGGCGGGCCCGCCATTGGTGAAAGCAGCAACGGGGGAAGTCGTCACATCCGAAGAACTCGGTGGTGCCGAACTGCATAGCCGCGTTTCCGGCGTGACTGATCAGCTGGCCGAGAATGATGAGCATGCCCTCGCCCTCGCCCGTGCCTCGATTGGCCGCCTGAATCGTGTCAAACAGGTCAGTCTGGATATACGCGAGCCTGTGGCACCGCTTTATCCGGTTGAGGACATTTACGGCATTCTGCCCAAGGATGCACGTGAACCGTTTGATGTGCGTGAAATCATTGCCCGTCTGGTCGATGGCTCCGAGTTTGACGAATTCAAGCCGCTGTACGGCAATACGCTGGTCACTGGCTTTGCCCGACTCTGGGGTTATCCGGTTGGCATCATTGCCAACAACGGCATCCTTTTTTCTGAGTCTGCCCTCAAGGGAGCTCATTTCATTGAGCTGTGCTGCCAGCGCAAGATTCCACTAGTCTTCCTGCAAAACATTACCGGCTTCATGGTCGGCAAAAAATACGAGGAAGGTGGTATCGCCAAGAATGGCGCCAAAATGGTTCATGCCGTCGCCTGTGCAAAGGTACCCAAGTTCACCGTGATTATTGGCGGCAGTTTTGGTGCCGGTAATTACGGCATGTGCGGTCGCGCCTATGAGCCCCGCTTTCTCTTCATGTGGCCGAATGCCCGTATCTCCGTCATGGGAGGTGAACAGGCCGCCAGCGTGCTGACTGATGTGAAGAAAGCCTCGCTCGCCAAACAGGGCGTAGAGTGGACACCCGAACAGGAAACCGAGTTCAAGCAACCACTACTCGACAAATACGGAAAAGAGGCCCATCCCTACTACGCCAGCGCCCGTCTCTGGGACGATGGCGTCATTGATCCGGCCAAGACACGCGATGTGCTCGGCCTGGCCATTTCCGCCACACTGAACGCGCCCATTCCGGATACCCGGTTTGGCGTGTTCCGCATGTAGGAGAAAAAGATGAGTGCCCTGCTTGCCAGCCTGGACCAACGCGGTGTTGCCACACTGACCCTGAATCGCCCTGAGGTGCATAACGCTTTTGACGATGCCCTGATCGCCGAACTGAATGAGGCCATAGATGATTTCAGGGCGGACCCCGATGTCCGCATTCTGGTGCTGCGCGCAGAAGGGAAAAGCTTTTCTGCCGGCGCCGATCTCGGCTGGATGAAGCGGATGGCAGCCTGCACCCGCGAGGAAAACCTGGCGGATGCGCAGCAGCTTGAGCGGCTCATGCACAGCCTGTACGCATTCCCCAAGCCCACCATTGCTGTTGTTCAAGGCGCCGCTTTTGGTGGCGCGGTGGGTCTGGTCAGTTGCTGCGACATTGCCATTGCCAGTGACACCGCCAGCTTTTCGCTGTCCGAAGCAAAACTGGGACTGGCCCCCGCTGTCATCAGCCCGTTCGTTATTGCCGCTATTGGTGCCCGTCAGGCCAGCCGCTATTTCCTGACTGCCGAGCGATTCACCGCAGCACGGGCACTGGACCTGGAATTGCTGCATGAAGTTGTTAGCAGTGATGACTTGCCTGGTGCAGCAGAACGGCTGATCTCCACACTACTCGATAATGGTCCGGTGGCCATGATGGCCTGCAAGGCACTCATCCGGCAGGTAGCCCCCGCCAGTGACGATGATCTGCGTGACTACACCACGACCCTGATTGCCAGCCTGCGTACGTCACAGGAAGGACAGGAAGGACTGACAGCTTTTTTTGAAAAACGTGCGCCTGCGTGGCAGCACCGGAAATCCTGATCATGTTCAAGAAAATACTGATTGCCAATCGCGGCGAAATATCCTGCCGTGTTACACGCAGTGCACACCGCCTTGGTGTCCGCACCGTGGCCGTCTACTCGGATGCTGACGCGACGGCGATGCATGTCGAAAAGGCCGACGAAGCGGTTCGACTCGGTCCGGCACCAAGTCGCGAGTCCTATCTTTGCATTGACAAGATTATTGCTGCCGCCAAAGCCACAGGGGCAGAAGCCATCCACCCCGGCTATGGTTTTCTCTCGGAAAATGCCGGTTTCGCCAAAGCCTGCCGGGACGCCGGACTGGTTTTTATCGGCCCCTCCCCCGAAGCCATTATTGCCATGGGCTCAAAG
>CAYGBB010000093.1:0-7415 GCA_964347985.1 uncultured Moraxellaceae bacterium | reverse complement strand
GTACTAAAAATACGTTTTTATATTAAAAAACAATACGTTATATCGCATCTTCAACTGGCTCCAGATACTCCACCCGTAACTGCAGCGAGCGACTACCCCGGAACTCGTTGATGTCCAGGCGATAGGCCAGACGCACCTTGCGGGCCTTGTTTGGCCATTGCGCCGGATCAATGTTGAAGGCAATCGCATCAAACACCCGGTTGGAGGCGGGATGCGCCACGCTCATCTTGAGGTGCTTTTCCTTCAGTAGCCGCTGCTCCAGACAGTGAAAGTCGCCATGGAACAGCGGCTCCGGGAAAGCCTGCCCCCACGGACCGGCCTCGCGCAGAATGTCGGCAAACGGCTCGGTAAAGCACTCTGCCGGTAACTCGCCGTCGGAGTACAACACCGGCTCCAGATCACGGGGATCCACCACGTCGCGTACAGCCGCATTGAAGGCTGTTCGAAAATCCTCCAGATGCATCGCTGGCAACGCCAGGCCCGCCGCCATGGCATGGCCACCAAAGCGGGTAATCAGCCCAGGATTCCTGGCAGCAACCGCATCCAGCACATCACGGATATGCACGCCGGGAATGGAGCGTGCCGATCCCTTGAGCTCATCGGACCCCGCCGCCGCAGGTGCAAAGGCAATCACAGGTCGATGGAAGCGCTCTTTCAGACGCCCCGCCAGAATACCGATCACACCCTGATGCCAGTCGCGATGAAACAGGGCCAGCCCAAACGGCAGGGCCGCCTTGTCGAGGGTAAACGTCTTCAGCACATGCATGGCCTCGTTCTGCATGTTGCCCTCGATCTGCCGGCGCTCAACATTCAGGCCATCCAGCTCTGCCGCAAACTGTGATGCCAGATCCGGCGAATCCGTCAGCAGACATTCGATGCCATGTGACATGTCATCCAGACGGCCCGCTGCATTGAGACGCGGTGCCACCTGAAACCCGAGATCAGTGGCCACCAGTTGCGCTGGATTCTTGCCCGCAATGGCCAGCAGCGCCGTGATACCCGGGCAACAGCGGCCGGCACGAATGCGCGCCAGCCCCTGATGCACCAGCACACGGTTATTTGCATCCAGTGGTACCACATCCGCCACCGTGCCCAGCGCCACCAGATCAAGATAATCCGCCATCACCGGCTCGGGAATATTCTTCTCCGCAAACCAGCCCTGCTCCTTCAGTTGCGTGCGCAAGCGCGACAACAGATAGAACGCCACGCCGACACCAGCCAGATGTTTGCTGGGAAAATCACAGCCTGGCTGATTGGGATTGAGAATGGCCGCCGCATTCGGCAGCACCGCCCCGGGCAGATGGTGATCGGTAATCAGCACCTGCATGCCCAGTGCATTCGCCGCGGCCACACCCTCAATGCTGGAAATTCCGTTATCGACCGTCATGATGAGGTCGGGCGATTTGGTGGCATATGCCAACCCGACAATTTCCGGCGTCAGGCCATAGCCATAGGTAAAGCGATTGGGCACCAGATAATCCACCTGCGCCGCACCCATTGCCCGCAGGGCTCGCACCGCCAGTACCGTGCTGGTGGCACCATCCGCATCAAAATCACCCACGATGAGAATGCGCCGGTTCTCGCGCAGCGCTGTCTCCAGCAAATCCAGTGCTGTCTCCATACCCTTGAGAAGAGGCTTGTGCAGCCCCTGCAGGTTACGCACCAGCTGATCGGCCGACTCCACCCCTCGTGCAGCATAAAGCCGTGCCAGCACCGGATGCGTGCCTTTCAGTTCATCGGGGATTGCAGGGACATCGCGGGTACGCAGGATTTTTTTCATGCCGGGCATTTTACAGGGAGACCCTTTGGCAACAGTGAGGTGATTCCGGACAACCGATGAAAGGAATTCACGGAAGCCAGAAAGCAAAAGACCCGGCAATGCCGGGTCTTTTCAGAGCAACCGCCCTTAGCCCGCCATGGACTTGAGGATGGCGTCCTTGACCTGGTCCAGCGTGGCATCAATGGTCTTGAGCACAGCATTACTGCACTGGCCAATCGCCGTATCCGGGTCCTTGAGGCCATTACCGGTCAGTGTGCACACCACCTTGGAGCCTTCAGGAATCTTGCCGGACTTGATGTCACGAATGGCACCTCCCAGCGATGCGGCAGAAGCAGGCTCGCAGAACACGCCTTCGTACATGGCCAGCAAACGCTGCGCATCCAGGATTTCCTGATCGGCAAGTTCATCGAACCAGCCGCCGGAAACCTTCTGCAGCTCCCAGGCCTTGTCCCAGGACTGCGGATTGCCGATACGAATGGCCGTAGCCACGGTTTCCGGGTTGGCAACAGGACCGCCGCACATGAACGGTGCGGAACCGGCTGCCTGGTAACCCACCATCTTCGGGCGGCTGTTGACGATACCGCGCTCGTGGTACTCGCTGTAACCCATCCAGTGCGCCGTGATGTTGCCGGCATTACCGACCGGCAGGCAGTGGAAGTCCGGGGCAAAGCCCAGCTCTTCGACAATTTCAAACGCCGCTGTTTTCTGGCCCTGCAAACGGTAGGGATTGATGGAGTTCACGATGGTGACCGGAGCATGTGCGGCAACCTGCTTCACCAGCTCCATGCCTTCATCAAAGTTGCCACGAATCTGCAGCGTCACTGCACCGTACATCATGGCCTGTGCCAGCTTGCCCATGGCAATCTTGCCTTCGGGAATCAGCACGAATGCCGTGATGCCGGCACGGGCTGCGTATGCAGCGGCAGCGGCCGAGGTGTTTCCCGTCGAGGCGCAGATGATGGCCTTGCTGCCCGCCTCAACCGCCTTGGTCACGGCCATGGTCATGCCACGGTCCTTGAAGGAACCGGTCGGGTTCAGGCCTTCATACTTCACATAAATGTCGACATCCTTGCCAATCATCTTAGGAATATTCTGCAACTTGATGAGCGGCGTATTACCTTCACCCAGTGAAATCAGGCGGGTGTCGTCGGAGACTGGCAGATGGTCACGGTATTTGTTGATCAGTCCGGTGTAGCGGTTGCCAAAGTTCATGTCGTTTCTCTTCCAAGCGAATTCATGTTCAAGCAAGATTTATTGCTGCTTCTCGTCAAACGAGAGGAAATATCTGTTTTACGCGTCCAGATTTTCAAGACGGATACGCACCACCTTTCCAATCACATCATCCAGCGCTTCCATTTCGGCAATCGCCTTGTTCATTTCACGTTCCAGCACCGGCTTGGTGAGAATGATCACCGGCACCGATCCCGCTTCGTGAGCCGGCTTCTGCAGAATGGCTTCGATACTGATGGCATGCTCCGACAGGATGCGCGTGACATCAGCAAGCACACCAGGGCGATCATTGGCCGTGAGACGCAGGTAATACGACGTCACCACTTCATCCATCGGCAGAATGGGCGTATCAGAAATGGCATGCGGCTGGAACGCCAGATGCGGCACAAAGGTGTGGTTGGCAGAGCCCATGGAGCGAACAACATCCACAATATCCGCCACAATGGAGGATGCAGTCGGGCCAGCACCAGCACCCGAACCGTAATACAGCGTTGCACCCACCGGCTGCGACTGCACCAGCACTGCATTCTTCACGCCATTCACATTGGCAATCAGGCGCTCGGCAGGAATCAGCGTGGGATGTACGCGCAACTCGATACCTTTCTCAACGCGACGGGCGATACCAAGGTGCTTGATGCGAAAGCCAAGCTCTTCGGCATAGGCCACATCTTCACGCGTCAGTTTGGTAATGCCTTCGGTGTAGGCTTTCTTGAATTGCAGCGGAATGCCAAACGCCAGTGACGCCAGAATGGTCAGCTTGTGTGCAGCATCAATCCCTTCCACATCAAAGGTAGGATCGGATTCAGCATAACCGAGCGCTTGCGCTTCCTTGAGAACATCGTAGAAATCACGACCCTTCTCACGCATCTCCGTCATGATGTAATTGCCGGTGCCGTTGATGATGCCCGCCAGCCACTCAATGCGATTGGCCGCAAGGCCTTCACGCATGACCTTGATGATGGGCACTCCTCCAGCCACCGCTGCCTCAAAGGCGACATACACGCCCTTCTTTTCGGCCGCCGCAAAGATTTCGTTGCCATACTCGGCCAGCAGGGCCTTGTTGGCCGTCACTACATGCTTGCCATTGGCAATGGACTGCATCACCACATCGCGAGCTGTTGTCGTGCCCCCGATCACCTCCACCACAATATCGATGGCGGGGTCGTTCACCACGGCAAAGATGTCCTGGCTGACCCTGGTGCCGGAAAGATCATAATCCGGCTTGTCGCGGCGAACACCGACATGCGAAACACGGATATCACGACCGGTTCGACGGCTGATTTCGGCGGCATTTTCACGAAGCAGGTTGAAGGCACCGCCACCAACCGTACCCAGGCCCACAATACCTACTGACACCGGTTTCACATCATCACCTGAATACATTCGAGTGCGCCTGTAAAGGCGCAAGAGACAGCGTCCGGCAGACAGGCATGGCTAGCCCGCCCTGACCGGCATTTTGAGGGCGCAACATTATTGCCCGACCCGGGGTTTGTCAAACCTGAACCTGAACCAGATTCAGGCCGCAAACCGCCGCGGGATCAGCGAATGCCGAGGGCGCGAGCCATGTCGGCGGCAGACAGGTAGCCACCGATCTGGGTGCCATCCGGGGCAAAGATGGCCGGGGTCCCGCGAACACCGAGCTTTTCCCCCAGCTCATACTGGGCAGCCACTGGCGACTTGCACAGCTTGGGGGCCTCCGCTACCGCCTTGCCCAGCTTCGACTGGGTCATTGCACTGGAGCGATCCTTGGCACACCAGACGTTTTCCAGCTTATGGGCGGATGGCGTATTGGGTCCGGAACGCGGAAAGGCCAGATAGCGCACCTCAATCCCGAGCTTGTTGATCTCCGCCATCTCCTTGTGCAGCTTGCGGCAATACCCGCAATCAACATCGGTAAAGACATGAACGATTGCCTTGGGCTTGCCACCCACCGCGGAGAAATTGACGCTGTCATCTGTCGACAGTGCCGCCAGCGCCACCTTGCGATCACCGGCCAGCGTCACATCGGCCAGATTGACGATGCGGCTCCCCTGAATCTCCAGCAGTTCGCCCTGAAAGAGGTAACGGCCATCCGCTGTGGCATACACGGGCTCGTAGCCCTTGGCGTTGACCTCATAAAGCCCGGCAGGCGTAATCCGGACACTCACAATCTCGGCTTTCGGCATGGCCACCTTGAGCTTGGCCCGGATAACATCCTCTGGACCTGCCTGAGCGATGCCGGCAAGCAATGCGGCCGCCACGACCATCATCTTAAAGCGGAACTTCATACAGCATCTCCCAAACGTAATGGTGCAAGCATACGCTGCCCCCAGCCCCCATGTTGATTGCACAAGCGTAACCAGACCATGAGCAGGTCAGCCCCGTGGGTGATGCAAGGCATGCAGCTCCTGCAACCGTTGGTTGGCAATATGGGTGTAGATCTGGGTGGTAGATAGGTCACTATGGCCCAGCAGCATCTGTACCACCCTCAAATCCGCCCCGTGATTCAGCAAATGCGTGGCAAAGGCGTGCCGCAGGGTATGAGGCGATAGCGGCTTGGTAATTCCGGCCGCCTGGGCCAGCGCCTTGATCCGGTACCAGAAGGTCTGGCGGGTCATGAACTCCCCTTCACGGCTGGGAAACAGTGCCTCGGTAGGTGACCCCGCAATCAGGGCCGGGCGAGCTTCCTCGACATAGCGTACCAGCCAGTCCATGGCCTCATGGTTCATGGGCACCAGGCGTTCCTTGCTCCCCTTGCCGGTGACCCGGACGAATCCCCCGCGCAAATTGGGCTGGTCAATCCGCAAGCCCACCAGTTCAGAGACGCGCAACCCACAGCCATAGAGCAACTCCAGCATGGCGCGGTCACGCAGGCCCAGCGGCGTTTCCGTGAGAGGTGCCGCCAATAGCTGCTCAACTTCCGCCTCCGAAAGATCCTTGGGCAAGGGCCGGCCCATTTTTGGTGTTTCCAGGTTCAGGCTCGGGTCCTGCGTGAGACGATGCTGGGAGAGGTGAAACCGGTAGAAGCGTCGCACTGCCGACAGAAACCGTGCGCGTGAACGGGGATGACTTCCCTCCTCCTGCAGTTCGCGAACAAAGCGGATCAGGTCATCATGATTCAGCTCAAGCAGTGGCGTAGGCGTTGCCCACTCGGCCAGCTTGAGCAAGTCGCCGAGATAGGCGCTGATGGAGTGCTGGCTCATCCCTTCCACCACGAGCTTGCTACGGAACTGCCGCAGTTCCGGCGGCTCTGGCAGACTGTTTTCTTCCTTGCGCGGGCGGCCGCGCGGACGGGGCGGGATGGTGGTCATGCCTGCGAGCATAACGGAGCGCCTGTCCACAAAACAGTCATTAAAAGCGCCCATAAAAAAACGGCCCGAAGGCCGTTTTTTTATGCAGCTCAATGCGCCAATTACTTGGGAGCGCGCGGAGCCAGCTTTTCCTTGATACGTGCGGACTTGCCGGAACGATCGCGGAGGTAGTACAGCTTGGCGCGACGAACGTCACCACGACGCTTCACTTCGATGGAATCAACCACCGGAGAATGCGTCTGGAACACACGCTCAACACCGACGCCATTGGAAATCTTGCGCACAGTGAAAGCCGAGTTCAGGCCACGGTTCTTCTTGGCGATAACTACGCCTTCGTAAGCCTGCAGACGCTCACGCTCGCCTTCCTTAACCTTCACCTGAACGACAACAGTGTCGCCCGGGCCGAAAGACGGCACGTTCTGCTTGAGTTGGGACTGTTCAACGTATTGAACCAGGGGATGCTTGCCGCTCATGGCATTTCCTCGATTTTATGGTGACAGAGGCTATGGGTCGGCTTTTTTGTGAAGCCGCCCGGCGCATACACACCGTTCACATTTGGCATGCCGGTTACCCGGCACACCCATGGAGGTGAAAAGGTTAAACCTTCTCACCCTCGCCGCTTTCGCGACGGATCTCGTCGAGCAGTTTCTTCTGCTCTTTATCCAGCGTGACCTTCTCCAGAAGATCAGGGCGACGCTGCAATGTTCTGGCCAGACTCTGTTTGCGACGCCATTTGCGAATCGCCGCATGGTCACCGGACAGCAACACCGGTGGCACTTCCTCGCCCTCGTAAACTTCCGGGCGGGTGTAGTGCGGGCAATCCAGCAGGCCATCGCTGAAGGAGTCTTCCTCCGCCGAGGCCTCGCAACCGAGCGCACCCGGCAGCAATCGCGTTACTGCATCGATCAGCACCATCGCCGGCAATTCGCCACCCGACAGTACATAGTCACCAATCGACCATTCGGCATCCACTTCACGCTGAATCAGCCGCTCATCAATGCCTTCGTAGCGGCCACAGAGCAGAATCATCGACTCTGCTGTCGCCAGCTCCTGCACACCCGCCTGGTCAAGCACCCGGCCCTGTGGTGACAGGTAAATCACTTTCGGTGACAGGC
>CAYGBB010000092.1:0-7418 GCA_964347985.1 uncultured Moraxellaceae bacterium | reverse complement strand
GTGCGCAAGCCGGCTACCAAGGCTCGCAAGGGCATCAATCCCTTCACTGGCGAAGAAACCGTGTTCAAGGCCAAGCCGGCCAGCAATGCCGTCAAGATTCGCCCGCTGAAGAAGCTCAAGGATTTTGCTGCCTGATTTCTGGCGCCATTCCTGAATACAAAACGACCGGTCATGTACCGGTCGTTTTGTATTCGAAGCGTGGAGCCTGCGAAGGCTTTACAGCCATCCACCTTTCACGTATACAGCCGCAAATGGTGTGACTCCTTGATGTTGAGGTTCTCATGGCCGGTGGAAAATCGGACGAGCTGGAAGTAGAAGACGGTTTTGAAGAAAACGGTGGTGAGCCGGATAATGACGAGGTGGCCAAGACCAATGCCACTACCGTCAAGAATTCGCTTACCAAGCGTCGCGTGATTGATGATCTGCTGGAAGAGCGTCGCCTGCAGCGCAAGCTTCGGGATTACGACTTTGATCTTGGCGATGACGAGAAGTAATCCGGACAGGCCAGGCGCCTTTGTCCGGTTTTCTTGGTTTAGCTGGTGAATTGCCGCTCATCCGCTACAGTTGCATAATTCCCTGATACGCCGCTGCCTTGTGCAGCTCCCCCCTAGCCCCGGAAACAGGAAGCGCCCTCATGGCTATTGAATTGCCCGCTCTGCCTTACGAAAAAAATGCTCTGGAACCGCACATCAGTGCCGAAACCCTGGATTTTCACCATGGCAAGCACCATAACGCCTATGTTGTGAATCTGAACAACTTCATCAAGGGTACCGAGTTCGAGAGCAAGAGCCTGGAAGAGATCATCAAGGCCGTGACCGGCGATGCGGCCAAGGCCGGCTGGTTCAATAACGCCGCCCAGATCTGGAACCACACGTTCTACTGGAACAGCATGACCCCCAATGGCGGTGGCAAGCCCACCGGCGCCATTGCTGCAAAAATTGATGCCGACCTCGGCGGCTACGACAAGTTTGTCGAGCTGTTCAAGGCTGCAGCCACCACCCAGTTCGGCTCCGGCTGGGCATGGCTTGTCATCAACAAGGATGGCAAGCTGGAGGTGACCAAGACCGGCAATGCCGATCTGCCCATGGCTCACGGCCAGAAAGCGCTGCTGACGATTGATGTCTGGGAACACGCCTACTACATCGACTTCCGTAACCGTCGTCCGGACTACATCACCACCTTCCTCGACAAGCTGGTGAACTGGGACTTCGTGAACGCCAATCTGGCCTGAGCAACGACCAGCTAATGACCTGATCGTGATGGTGAAGCCCTGAGACATCCTGTCGCAATGGCTTGACCCTCACTCTGAAAAAAGGTGTCCTAGGGCACCTTTTTTCATGTCTGCATTTTTGGTAGCCAATGCCTTTTCTGACTCAACACGATGCCAGTGCCAACCACCGTAATCTGGCTCGACTCTGCTGGTTGCGCACCATTTTGCTCGCCGGCCTGCTGCTCGCCCTGACTCTGGCTGATTTTGGGTTGGGGGAGGCGGTACTGGCCGATCCGGCCATCGTCATGGCCCTGCTGGTGATGACCCTGTTCAATGGCTGGACACTCTGGCGTTTGCGTCAGGGAGGGACCGTGCGGGAGGTTGAGCTGTTTGTGCAGTTGCTGGTGGATGTGGTGTTGATGACCGTCATTCTTTATCGCACGGGTGGCTCGACCAATCCCTTTGTATTCTGGTATCTGGTGCCTCTCACTATTGCAGCAGCCACCTTGCGGCTTGGTTATACCGTGGTATTGGCGTTGCTGACGCTGTCGGCCTACAGCTTCCTGCTGTTTCATTACAACCCGATAGCCGCCTTCAGCTCGCATATGCCGTCGACCGTGACATTGGCACCGGATAATCCGCATGCCCATCACCAGATGAGCATGCACGCTGTGCAGGAGTCAGGTTCAGGTTTCGATCGGCATGTGTTCGGCATGTGGCTGAATTTTTTGCTGAGCGCCGGGCTGATCACATTCTTTGTCTCGCGCATGAGTCATACCTTGCGTGAACAGGACCGTCTGTTGGCCGAACAGCGCGAAAGTATCCTGCAGCGTGAGCAGGTCGTATCACTGGGAGCATTGGCGGCGGGTGCCGCACATGAACTGGGCACGCCATTGGCGACCATGACAGTGATTGCCAAGGATCTTGAGAAGGAAATCCCTGCCGATTCGGCCCTGCATGAGGATGTGCGCATGCTCCGTCGCCAGCTGGCCTTGTGTCGGGATATTCTGCAGTCGCTGCGGGACCAGGCCTCCGGGCAACGGCAGGAAATGACCCTGCAAGCTTTTGTAACGGCCGCTGTGGAAAGAATGGAGGTTGTACACCCTTCACGAAAGTTTGAGCTTGATTTCCGGCTGGATGAGAGACGTATCAAGGCGCCACCAACCCTGCATCAGGTACTGGTTAATCTGCTGGATAACGCCGCGCAGGCGGCACGACATACCATCAGCCTGACATTGCATGATGCCGCTGGCGAGTGTTGCATTGATATTGATGATGATGGCCCCGGCATTGCGCCCGATGTAGCACGTCGGCTCGGGCAGCCCTTTGTGACAGACAAGGCCGATGGTATGGGTATCGGCTATTTCCTCAGTCATGCCAGTATTAATCCTTTGGGTGGGCATATCGAGCTGAGTACCCGGCCGGAGGGGGGAACCCGTACCCGGTTGTGCTTGCCCTGGCGGGCGCTGGAGTCGCATTCATGAAGAACATCCTGCTGGTTGAAGATGACGAAGCCTTTCGTCATACACTGGCACGTGCATTCCAGCGTCGCGGACTGGACGTGCTGGAGGCAGCAGACGGTGAGTCAGCTTGCCGTCTGCTGCGTGAGCAACCGGTGGACGGGTGTGTGCTTGATCTCAAGCTGGAGGGTGAGTCGGGCTTGCATTTATTGCCCGCGCTGCTGGCGCTGCGCCCAAAACTGGCCGTGGTCGTATTGACCGGGTATGCCAGTATTGCCACGGCAGTAGAGGCCGTGAAACTTGGTGCCATCAACTACCTGAGCAAACCGGCGGATGCGGATGAGATTCTGGAGGCTTTGCAGGGGCGGGCACACGTTGAGGAGGAGGCCGTGCTGGAGGCTCAGCCCATGTCGGTGGATCGTCTCGAATGGGAGCACATCCAGCGCATACTGACCGAGCATGAGGGCAATATTTCCGAAACGGCTCGAGTACTGGGCATGCATCGCCGGACGTTGCAGCGCAAACTTCAGAAGCGCCCGGTAAAACGCTGAAAAGCCCTGATCCCACTGGAAACTCATGTCCCGCTATCGCCCCCCTTCTGACACCCCGCCACGTACCGCGTTGATTACCCCGGAAGGGCACAAGACGCTGTCGGATGAACTTGATTATCTGTGGCGGGTACGTCGACCCGAGGTCACTCGTGCAGTCTCCGAAGCTGCCGCCATGGGGGACCGGTCGGAAAATGCCGAGTACATCTATGGCAAGAAAATGTTGCGCGAGATTGATCGCCGGGTCCGCTTTCTGACCAAGCGCCTTGAAGTGCTAAAGGTGGTGGGAGAGCGGCCGACCGATCCTTCCCGCATTTTTTTTGGTGCCTGGGTCGAGGCTGAAGAGGCCGTGTCCGGGGAGATTCTGACGTTCCGTATTGTCGGGCCGGATGAAATCGATACGGAAAAACACTGGATCAGTATTGATGCCCCGATGGCACGCGCCATGCTGAAAAAGGCCGTTGACGATGAGGTCGTGGTAGAGCGGCCTGCCGGACGGGGCATGTTCTATGTGCTGTCTGTTTCCTACGACCCACCCGGAAATCCTGAGCAATCCTAATCGGGCTGATTGTTGCCTTGTGCCAGCTTGTGTCGAACCCAGGCGATTACGCCAGGCATCACACTGATGCCTATGATGGCAAAAATGACCAACGTGAAATTCTCTTTCACGGCAGGCAGGTTGCCGAAAAAATACCCCAGCAACACGAAAGACACGACCCATAGCGCAGCCCCGACCACGTTATAGGACAGGAATCGCCGGTACGGCATGGAGCCGACACCCGCCACAAAGGGGGCGAAGGTGCGAATGATGGGCATGAAACGCGCGATGATGATGGTTTTGCCACCATGCTTTTCAAAAAAATCACGGGTTTTCAGCAAGTAAGCGCGCTTGATGAAGCGGTTTTCATGCTCAAAGACCTTGGGGCCAATGTAGTTGCCGACATGGTAATTGACCGTATCGCCCAGGACGGCGGCAACAAACAGCAATCCGCATAGCAATACCGGATCCATTCCGCCCGTGGCGGCAATGGCACCAGCGGCAAAAAGCAGACTGTCACCCGGTAGCAGTGGCATTACCACCAGGCCGGTTTCCACAAAGACAATCAGGAATAACAGGGCATAGATCCAGACGCCGTTGGCCGCCACAAACTCGATCAGGTGACGGTCAATGTGCAGGATGAAGTCAATCAGTTCCATGGGGTCGGGCATCTCTGAAAAGGCGGGGCATGGTGCCCAATGGCCGGTACGTTGTATGTAAGGTTTCGGTATGAATAGATCCGGTTCAGATGAAGTTTCTGAGCATCAGCTCCGGTGGGTGGGGCTCCAGATAGATTTGCTGGTCCACATAGGTATTGGGGTGGCGTTTGAAGTGATGACGCATCAGCGTTAGCGGCGCAATCAGGGGGATGCGCCCCTCACGATACTGGTGAATCAGCTCCACCAGTTCCTGCTTGCTGTGCGTGTCGATGTCATTTTTCAGGTAGCCCATCAGGTGAAGCAGGACATTCGCGTGGTCCTGACGGGAGGCTACCTTTTTGAGTGTTTCCATGAAAACACGGAAGTATTCCTCCGCCACATCGTCCAGCTGGCGCTGGTGGGCGTGTGCCACGATACGGCCAAGATAGCGATAGGCTGGCTGGTGATGCGACATCAGCAGGTATTTATGCCGGGCGTGGAAGCCTTGCAGTTTTGCTGCGGTCATGCCGCTATCCAGCAAGTCATGCCAGCGCCGGTAGGCAAATACCCGGGCGACAAAGTTTTCCCGCAAATGCGGATCCTGCAACCGGTTTTCTTCCTCGACAGGCAGCAGTGGCTGCAGCTTCATGAATTCCCGGGCATAAAGTCCGGCACTGGTCCTGCCCAGGGGATTGCCGTTCTCGTGATACACCTTGACGCGCTCCATGCCACAGCTGGGTGAGCGTCCTGCCAGGATATAGCCACAAAGTTGGGTCAGTGTGGCTCCTTTTTCCCGGCCATAAGCCAGCAATGCGTCTGTTACATCCAGATCCTTGCTGCGATTGCCCACAGCGCGAATTTCGTCGGAGTCTGTTTTTCCCTGCAAATGGATCGCTTCTCGCGGAGATCCCATCCCGATACCCATTTCCGGGCAGACCGGGACAAAATCAAACCAGGCAGAAAGGGTCTTTGTGCAGTAGTACGAATGCTTGTGGCTGCCGTCATAGCGAACCTGCACCCCCATAAGGCATTGACTGATTCCTACTGGAATACCGGTGGGGAAAGTAATGGCGGCTTCTCCTGGCATGTCGGGACGTGCTCTGGCTTACACATTGCCAATGAAAAACTGTCGTAGCAGCTTTTCTTTGAGGGTTTCCGGGTGATCCAGTTGCAGCCGTTCCAGCCATGCCTCTGGTACATCCTTTTCTCCGGTCATGCTGCTGACCAGTGCCTTGACCAGTTGCATGGGGTGTTCAGTGCTTTCCTTCATGCGCTGCAGAATGCGAATGATGGAGAGCTCTTCCGGCGTGAAGTCGGAGCCGAACGGAAAGTCGGGGAGCAAATCTGCCTCGGTCAGTGCAGACAGTCTTTGCTTTATGGTTTCCGGAAGGTTGTGCAGTTGGGCCTCGGGAATTTCGTAACCCGGTTCGATCTTGCCGGCAGAGCGGGCCTCGGCCAGCAATTCTGGCTGGAAACGCGAGTCTGTAATGGCCAGCAGCCGCTTGATGATTTCACTGTCGGTCTGGCCACGCAAATCGGCAATGCCATATTCCGTTACTACCATGTCCCGCAGGTGGCGAGGGATGGTGGTGTGCCCATAGTTCCAGACAATATTGGATGCCGTCTCGCCATTGGTCTGGCGTGTGGAACGCAGCATGAGAATGGAGCGTGAGCCGGGCAGGGCGTGTGCCTGGGCGACAAAGTTGTACTGGCCGCCGACACCACTGACCAGCTTGCCCGAATCAAGGCCATCTGAGACCGCAGCGCCGAGCAGAGTGACCATCATGCAGGTATTTACAAAGCAGGCATCACGGCGATGCAGGGAGACCAGTGATTCATGACCGTACAGCTGATTGATAAAGCTGATGCGCGTCATGTTGATGCCGGCACGGCTCTCGGGCGTCAGCTTGTGCAGCTTTTCATAAAAGTCACGGGGGCCAAGGAAAAAGCCGCCGTGCATGAAGACACCGCCCTTGAGGCGATTGCCAAGGCAATGCTGCTGGATGGCGAGATGTGCAGCCTTGTCATCAATGCTGTTGACGAGTGTTTGGCCATCAATATGCAACTGGTCGCCATGCAATATCACTTCATCCTTGAAGATGCCGAATTTTTTGAGAAAACTGACATCATTGACGCTCAGCTTCTCGTTAATGAGTCGGGCTTCGAGTAGCACAGGCAGGGTGTTTTCGGTTATCTCCAGTGAAAGCTTTCCTGCATTAAGTAGCGACTGCAGGCCTTCATGAGAAAATACTTGCCGGCGCAAGATTCCCGCATCTATCAGTGCCATGAATCCGTTCACGAACATTTCGGAACAGCCATACAGTCCTTGCTGGAACGGTGCCACGTTATCTTTTGGGGCGTCCAGCTTTCCGATGGCGGCGACATAGTCGGCGTTATGGCGATCGCGCAGGATCAGCGCATGCGCAATGGCGTCGCCCAGTGAGCCAATGCCAATCTGAAGCGTGCCACCATCCTTGACCAGGCTGCTTACATACATGCCGATGGCATAATCGCTCAGTGTCACTTTCATGTTGGGTGCCGAGAAAACGGTATGGGTACAAACCGGATCATTCACGATGGCATCATAATTGTCCTCGTTGACGATGGCATCGCCTTCCATGAAAGGCAGCTCGTGATTCACCACCAGAATGGTGTAGCACTTGTGCCCCTTCTGTTTCATCAGATCCATGAGGTCGAGCGTAACGTCAGGATTGCAACTCAACGAATATTCGGTGCGCCCCCCACGTTCGCGAACGGCAACCGCCTGAGCCAGGACATTGACACCCTGAATCAGCATGTCACGGGCGGCATGGGTGTAGTTGCTGTTCATGTAATTTTGCTGCGCATAATCGTTGTGCAGGTAGTCGCCGGATTTCAGGAAGAACTCGATCACATCCACATTTGATGGCAGTTGTCCTTTGGATCGATCCTGTATGTAGGTGAGATCGGGATAGTTACCAAAGACACGGGCGGCAAACGGATCAAGGATCAAGCCATTGGGCGGCGTTACCAATCTGCAGAGAT
>CAYGBB010000091.1:0-7497 GCA_964347985.1 uncultured Moraxellaceae bacterium | reverse complement strand
GCTATGCTGAGGGCCTCACCCCACAACCCGCCGGAGTCCCCATGAGCGACAACCAACAGGAAACCCTGACGCTGCAACAAGAGCAGGACTACCGCTGCACGGTGCACTTTGGCGGCAGCATTCCTCCGCTTACGGCCGATGAACCGCCACCATTGGGGACCAGCCAGGGCCCAAGCCCGGTCCAGTTGTTGCTGGCCTCGGTAGCTAACTGCCTGACAGACAGCCTGCTGTTCGCCCTGCGTAAATTCAAGCAGGACGCTGAACCGCTTCACTGTGAGGCGATCGCCAATGTGGGTCGGAACGAGGAAAACCGCCTGAGGGTATTGTCGATTGAAGCAACGCTGACACTGGGCAAGGATGGTGCCGGCATTGAGCATCTGGACCGTATCGTCAACCAGTTCGAGAGCTTCTGCACGGTCACCCGCAGCGTGGCGCAGGGTATACCTGTCCATCTCACCGTGAAGGATGTGAACGGCACGGTCTTCAAGCAGCCTGCCTGAAGACCGCATGTCTTTCCTGCTGAGCAGAGCCAGAGTCCTGCCGCCAGCTCAACCTGCTTCGGAAACCACCAACGGGCTTTGCTGGCGGGCCGGGTGACTCGGAAAGGCATGCCGCAGGATGCGCCAGACCACCTGCCCGAACTGCGTAACCATCGAGCCCGTGTTGTAGTGCTGCCCGTATTTCTTGCAGATGGCACGCACCTCCGGCGCCATCTCGGCATAACGGCGCGCCGGCACATCCGGGTACAGGTGATGTTCGATCTGGTGGCTGAGATTGCCCGTCATGATGTGGAATACGCGACCACCGCTCAGATTGGAGGAACCACGGATCTGGCGCTGGTACCAGTGTCCGCGCGTCTCGTTTTCCACCACTGACTTCGGAAACACTTCGGCATCGGCGGTGAAGTGCCCGCAGAAAATCACCACGTACGTCCACACATTGCGAATGAGGTTGGCCACCAGATTACCCAGCAGCACCGGCAGGAAAAACGGGCCGGCCAGCAGCGGGAACAGCACATAGTCCTTCAGGATCTGCCGTCGCATCTTGCGCGCAACCGGCCTGAACTCTGCTTTCAACTGGGCTTTGGTTTTCTTGCCACTGAAATAGCGGCCCAGCTCCAGATCCTGGATCGCAATTCCCCACTCGAACAGGATGGCAAAAATCACGGCCACCAGCGGCTGTGCCAGATAGAAAGGTTTCCAGCGCTGCTCGGGAAACAGGCGCAGCAATCCGTAACCGATGTCATCATCCATGCCACGCACATTGGTGTAGGTGTGATGCTTGAAATTGTGCGTCTTGCGCCAGTTGTCACTGGTGCCCGCTATATCCCACTCATAGGTTTTACCGTTCAGGGACGGATCACCCATCCAGTCGTACTGGCCATGCATGACATTATGGGCCAGCTCCATGTTTTCCAGGATCTTGGAAAATCCGAGCAACAAGGTTCCCAGCAGCCAGGCTGGCGGGAAAATCCCGAAGAACAGGAAGCCGCGTCCGAGCACCTCGGTAATGCGCACAACCTTGACGACGCGACGAATGTAACGCGCATCCTTTTCGCCAAGGTCGGCCATGGTGCGGGCCCGCACAGCATCCAGTTCGTCACCAAACTGTTTGAGCTCCTGAGCGGACAAGGAACGATTGAACACGGCAGTTGTCATGAAACAGGTCTCAGAGATCAAGCGTAAGGTCGGTACTGGCGCGGCTGATACAGAGACGCAAGGCCACCGTGGGTTCAGCAGAATATTCGCCAGTATTCATGTTCTGGGTGGTGCCGGCGGACTTGCCACAGGCACAGGTATTGCAGATGCCGATGCGGCAACCGTGCGCGGGGCTGAGGCCCTGGGCCTCCAGTGCGGCCAGCAATGACTCCCCAGCCGGAATCTCCAGGGTGCGTCCGCTCGCGGCCAGTTCGACGCGAACCGTACCGGTGGCATTGTGTGCCGCTGCATCAAACACGGGTGCAGTAAATGCCTCGGCATGAAAGCTTCTGCTCCGTGCATCCACCAGGGCACGCACCGACTGCACAAATCCAGCCGGCCCGCAGGCATAGACATGACGTTCGTGCACATCGGGGGCCAGTCGCAGCAGCAGGGACTGGCTGATGCGGGCATCATTGGCATCAACCAGCGTTCCAGCCTCACGCGTCAGCATAAAGAGCACCTGGAAGTTCGGCATGGATGCCGACAGTTCCTTCAGCTCGCGGGCAAAACACAATTCGTCATGCGTGCGTGCCCAGTAAACCAGCGTGACCTCAACCGGCATGCCGGCAGCCGCCAGTGCACGTGTCAGGCTGATCAGGGGTGTAATGCCGCTGCCCGCAGCGAGGAACAGCAACTTGCCTTCCGGGATGGCGCCAGTCGCCTCAAGCGTCATGTCGCCAAAGGCCTTGCCCAGCTCCAGTACATCGCCTACACGAACCGCATCACACAGGTGATTGCTGAGCTTGCCGCCCTCAATACGCTTTACCGTGAGACTGATACAACCATCGGCCCGTGGTACACCCGTGAAACTGTAGCTTCGGGTGATGCGCACCCCGTTGACCTCTGCGGTCACGTTGACATGCTGGCCGGGCTGGAAGCCGGAGAAGTGGCGATTGGGCCTGAGCACCAGCGTGACGGCATTCCGGGCCTCCGGCTGCACCGCAACAACCCGTGCCAGGGTGCGCTCCCAGGACCAGACAGGGTTCAGCATGCCCGCCCAGAAATCAAAGGCAGCCGGCGTGGCCAGGGGCGTTACCAGCGGACTGATCAGCTTCTGCAAGGTCAGGGAGGGCATCGTAGTGCTCTGCGTCAGGGCCAACCGGCCATTGTGGGCAGCATTATACAAATTAATATACACATGTCTATACGAGTGTATATTAATTTGTGGTGGTATGATGTCAGCCGGTCACCTCCCTGATGACGCCGACCCGATGAGACCGTCTTACCCATGAGCACCAGCAAGCCCGTGCCACCCCCGCAGACGGTTGATTCCGGCAGTACCCGTGGCCGCAAGGCGAGCATCTCCCGGGATGACATCATGGCTGCCGCCCTCAAGCTGATCGGCCCGCATCGCAGTGTCTCCACCCTGAGCCTGCGCGAGGTGGCCCGCGAAGCCGGCGTGGCACCCAACAGTTTCTATCGCCACTTCCATGACATGGATGAGCTGGCCATTGCCCTGATTGACCAGGCGGGTCGTTCGCTGCGCAAGATCATCGGCGAAGCTCGTCATCGTGCGAGTACAGAGCGCAGCGTGGTGCGCAGCTCGATAGAAGCGTTCATGGAGCAGCTGGGTGCGGATGACAACCTGCTGCACATTCTCTTGCGTGAAGGCACGGCAGGGTCGGATGCGTTCAAACAGGCGGTGGAACGCGAGTTGATGTTTTTCGAGGATGAACTCCGCGCGAACCTCGTCCGGCTGGCCGAGACCAACAAGACCGGGCTTTATGAGCCCGCCCTGACCGCCAAAGCCATCACCCGCCTTGTCTTTGCCATCGGTGCCACTGCCATGGACATGCCACGCGAGAAGCATCCCGAAATCACCGAGCAGCTGACGATAATGGTGCGCATGATTGTGGTTGGCACGCAGTCGATGGCCGCGAGCGAAAGTTTCCGTACCTGAGTGGGCTCCCGGTGTAACCTCCCTCCATTCAATAATCTTTACGCTCAACCATCACACCCCCTGCGTGGCTGTGTCGCAGCTGTGGGTGCGATGGTCGAGCCCTGTCAGGAGCGATCGGCGAGGAATCGCTCGATCACGCTGATGTCCAGATGATCACCGATATCCTTGCCGTAAAAGGCCGTGCGGATAATGCCGTTTTCATCAATCAGGAATTCTGCCGGCACCTGATTGATTTCTCCTTCCATCTTGCCCGGCAAGAATCCCTTGGCGGTGGCCGAGGCCACATCCTTCAAGCGTGTCGCCGACCTGGCAAAGGCAAGCCATGAGGTTTCTGCACCGTACGCCTTGTAGAGCATGCGGGCTGGATCCGGAATGACCGGAAACTCTTCCACCTTGCCCACGGCATATTCCTGGATGCTTTCAACCGGTGACTGGAATACGGCCATCAGATCCAGCCCCTGCTGCTGCCATGCCGCCGACTTCTGCCGCATCTCATGCACGCGCAGGTTGCAGAATGGGCAGGAGGCGTAGCGATAGAACGAGAGGTGCAGCTTGCGCCCGCGGTAGTCCGACAGAGTGCGGACCTGGCCGTAAAGATCGGTGACGGAAAAGTCGGGGGCTGGGGTGCCAACAGTCAAGCGCATGGCAGGACTCCTGTTAGAAATTGAACCCCGATACTATTTTATAATTCGATAACTATCAAACTATAAGACTTGATCGCCTGATGAAAGGCCTACGCAAGCCCTATGCCCCCCTGCCGTCCGTCGAAGCCCTCCCTCTCGACCTTGGTCTAAGATCATCGGAGCTGGATTGCGGCTAGAGTCAAAATTAAAAAGGATGAGACCATGCCCCCCACCTCGCAACGGGTGAGCGGTTCAAACATACGCGCCCTCATGGAGTTTTTGCGCCATTACGCCCCCTTCAGCCACATGGAGGCGACGCACCTTGCCTTGTTCGTGGAAAGCAGCGAGCTGCATTATTTTGCTGATGGTGAGGTTGTCATCCGGCCTGAGGACGGCCCTGCCCAGCGCTTCTTTGTGGTGAAACAGGGCCGAATCCGCGGTGAGCGCCTTTCTGCCCGTGACCAGCAACCGGAAACCACTTTCGAGATCACCCAGGGTGAGTGCTTTCCGCTGGCGGCCCTGATCGGCGAACGCCCCACCCGCACCCTGCACCGTGCCGTCGGCGACACCTTTTGCCTGAGCCTTGACCAGGCCAGGTTCGTGCAACTGTTCACCATCAGTGATGTCTTCCGCGACTATTGCCTGCGCGGTGTCAGCAGCCTGCTGGACCAGGTCAACCGCAGCATTCGCCAACAGGCGCAACAAACGGTCGGTGATGAAGCCAGTCTTGATAGCCCGCTGTCGCGCTATGCCCTGCGCAACCCGGTGGTCTGCTCACCGGATACGCCGGTGCAAAAAGCCGTGCTGCGCATGCACGAAGCCAATGTCGGCTCCATCATCATTACCGATGACCATCGGCATCCCATCGGCATTTTCACGTTGCGCGATTTGCGCGCGCTGATTGCCGACAATGCCGTGCTGGATGCGCCGATACAAAACGTGATGACACAGCGCCCGCTGTGCCTGTCGCCGGAGGACACCACCTTTGATGCCGCACTGGTGATGGCCGCCCATCATTTTGCCCATGTCTGCCTCACCAATACCGAACGCGAACTGGTGGGCGTGGTTTCCGAGCGCGACCTGTTTGCCTTGCAGAAAGTCAGCCTGGTGCATCTGACCCGCACCATCGCCACCGCACCGGAACTGCACACGCTGGTGGCGCTGCGCGAAGACATCCGTCAGCTGGTGGACTCCATGCTGGCACGCGGCGCCGCGGCACGGCAGATCCTGCGTGTCATCACCACGCTTAATGACTGCACCGTGAAGCGCGTGATCGAACTCAACCTGGCACGGCATGACCCCGGCGTGGCATTTACCTGGCTCAGCTTTGGCAGTGAGGCCCGCCAGGAACAGACGCTGTATACGGACCAGGACAATGCCATCCTCTTTTCCGTGCCGGAAGGCATGACCCCCGACACCATGCGGGAAAAACTGTTGCCGTTTGCCCGGCGCATCAATGCGGATCTTGCCAGCTGCGGCTTTGCACTGTGCAAAGGCAACATCATGGCCGGCAATCCCGGATTGTGCCTGAGCCGGGGCGAGTGGGAGGACTGGTATCGTCACTTTACCGAGTCATGGACACCACAAAACCTGCTGCACTCCGCAATTTTTCTCGATGCCCGTGCGGTATTCGGTGATATCGACATGGCCGAATCGCTGTTTGAGCATGTGCGCGCACGGATCAGTGGGCACACCCTGTTTCTGCGCATGATGGCCGAAATGTCGCTGGAACGTCGTCCCCCGCTCAATTTCTTCCAGGGCTTTGTATATGCCAAGGGCGGAGAAAAACACACGATTGACCTGAAGCTGCAGGGGCTGACACCGTTCGTTGATGCGGCGCGCGTGCTGGCCTATTCACAGAACATTGCGGCCACCAATACCTTTGACCGCCTGGAGGCCCTGCAAGCGGCCGGCATACTCACTGCACCGGATGTGAATGCATGGAAAGAGGCCTACAGCCTGCTGCACCTGCTGCGCATGCGCCACCATCAGGAATGTCTGGCCGCCAATGAGCCGCTGGAAAACCGGCTAAAACCGGAAACACTGAATCCGCTGGACGCACGCATCCTGCGTGAATCCTTCCGTCAGGCACAGCGTCTGCAGCAAGTGCTGGCGCTGACCTGGCAGCTGTGACGCCGTCATGAACTGGCTGACGCGACTTCTCGGAAAACCTGCAGCACCAGTGGGCGACCGTCGTGCAATGGCGGCCATTACCGCCCCGGCGGCACCGGCACAACTGTCACTGCATGACTGCCGCTTTGTGGTGGTGGATGTGGAAAGTACCGGCCTCAACATGCAGAAGGATTTGCTGTTGTCGATTGGTGCTGTGGCCATCCAGAACGAACAAATCCGTCTCGCCGACCAGTTCGAGGCGGTGCTGACGCACGCCAATGCCGATACACGGGACACCGTGCTCCTGCATGGTCTGGGCAGTGAAGCCATTGCCACGGGCGATATTCCGGCGGAGGTGCTGCTGCGTTTTTACCAGTGGTCCGGCCCGGCGGTTTTTTTTGCGTTCCATTCGGTTTTTGACCAGTCCATGGTCGAACGCGCCACGCGTGAACACTTTGGCATGGTCCCGCCCAGGCTGTGGCTGGATCTGGCCGTTTGCCTGCCGGCATTTTTCCCGAAAGTGCGCGATGGCCTGCGTAGTCTGGACGACTGGGCAGAGAATTTCCGGCTGGACAACCATGCCCGCCACGAAGCGGCAGCCGATGCGTTTGTGACGGCGGAGCTGGCGTTGATCCTGTTGCGGGCGGCGCGCAGGGACGGACTGACCACCGTGGCGGACCTGCAGAAGAAAATCCGGCTGTATCAGCAGCTGGAGCAGATGAAATCGCACTGATCTGCATGTACCACCGGCTGGACGCATGACCATCCCTGTTCCATAGTCGGCCCATCAACACGAGGCACTTCATGTCGTCCTGGATACTGCCACTCATCACGCTGGTGTATATCGGCCTGCTGTTTGCCCTCGCCTTCTGGGGCGACCGGCAGGTAGGCCGGTTCAACCCTCGCCAGCGCATGGTGCTCTACAGCCTCACGCTGGCCGTGTATTTCACCTCGTGGACCTTTTACGGGGCCGTCGGCGCCGCGGTACAAAGTGGCTGGAGCTTTCTGCCGATTTATCTGGGTCCGCTATTGCTGGTTCTTTTCGGGCACCGGATCTGGGAGCGGTTGATCCTGGCCAGCAAGGCCCAGCCTGTCACCTCGATTGCAGATTTCATTGCCGCGCGCTACGGCAAGGCACAACACCTGGCCGCACTGGTCGCCC
>CAYGBB010000090.1:0-7509 GCA_964347985.1 uncultured Moraxellaceae bacterium | reverse complement strand
GCGTTTCATGCCATGGGCCCCAGCATGAATATTGTCATCAACAGCATGAATGACCAACTGACGCTCTGCTTCACCTGCCCCTTTCCAGTGTGCAGTCGCGCCACACTGAATACCTTTGCTGATGCCAGCATCCGCCACCTGCATACCATTGCTCGTGGCTGATGAATGCTGACCCGATGAATTTAATGAATGAAACATGGAACCACAATGACTGATACCAAACTGACAATGGCAAACCCACTGGCAGACCGCTTCCTGGCCTGGATGCATGAACGCTTTCCATTTGCCAATGCACTGCTTTTCTTCATTCTCTATCTGACTGCAGCCGCCGTGGTCCGTGCCGGCATGAATCAGGATATCGGCATATCACTTCAGGACCTGATCAGCTGCCTGGTGACCTGGTCTTTCTTCCTGTTGCTGCGTGTTTTCGACGAGCACAAGGATTACGCACTCGACTGCCAGAATCATCCACAACGCGTCCTGCAAAGCGGGCTGATCACCCTGAAGCACCTGAAGGTAGCCGGCATCATATCCATCATTGCACAGATTAGCTGGTCGCTATGGCTGGATAAGGGTATCGGAGCCACTAGCGGCGCATGGCTGATGATGTTTGTGTGGACCTGCCTCATGGGCAAGGAATTCTTTATCGCCGACTGGCTCAACCGCCACCTCACCTGGTATGCCGTTTCCCACATGCTGGTCATGCCCCTGATTGTCTGGTGGCTGGCTAACCTTGCGATACCAGGCGTGACCCTGTCGCTGCCATTGATATCACTGATGAGTCTTGCCTTCGTTAGCGGCTTCTGTTTCGAGATCACCCGAAAGACCAAGGGCCCGGAAGAAGAGCGCGACAGCATTGATTCCTACTCACGCATTTTCGGCACACGCGGTTCTGCTGTTGTCGTGATCGGGTTGGTAACAATAATGGTGCTCAATCAGTTGTGGTTGATTGATCTTCTGGCCGGCAATTATCCATGGTGGGCCGTTGTGATTCTGGTGGCTTTTTATGCCTTGAGCCTGCGCCAGCTGACATCGTTCTTGCGTGCTCCATCGGCTGCTGCCCGTGGCAAGAACGAGGCCATGGTCGCACTCACCATGCTGGCCGGTTATGCAGTTCTGATCGGGGTGGCGCTGGCGTCACACGGCATTATTGTCAAAGTGTACTGAGGAGACTATTCATGGCCCGCACAACTCATGCTGCTTCTCCCAGGTTCAGTTTTGAAAAGAACCATGCTGTTTACTGCCATCAGGACACCATACCTGCGCTGAATCCCCTGACACCTGTTGACGTCTCCAAAGGTCATCTCTGTGTGGCTGTGCCCGCCGGAGCGCCTGTGCCTGGCCTCGGTACCCAGCTCAAGGATGTACGTCTGGATGTCATGGGGCAGACATTCATTCTCCCTTGCCTGCGCGTGAAGCAGAGTCGTGAATCCGCAAACGGCATGCAGCTCATACTGTCTGGCTGTGATTGTGAAACCACGGATGTACGGCTCTGGGAACTCACCTATCTGATGCGCATGCAGCCGCCTCGGGAAACCCAGAAACTCTACGATGAGCACAACCTGCCCCGCGTTCCAGCTCGCGGCCTTTACACTGAAGAAGCCCGTCAGGAACGGCTTGCGTTTGCTCGTGCTGAAACTGGTGCCAGCCTGACAGAAGTTGAGAAAACCCGTCTTGATCCGCGCAAACTGGTCAGCAATATCGAGGCTTTTATTGGCTCCGTTGAAATCCCTGTGGGCTTGTCTGGCCCTCTGCATATCAAGGGTATACATGCGGAAGGGCTTTATTATGCGCCACTTGCCACCAGTGAAGGCGCTCTCGTTGCCTCCGCCACCCGTGGTGCAACCGCCCTGTCGCGCTCCGGTGGCGTTACGGCACGCGTAATGGGACAACGCATGATGCGTGTTCCCCTGTTCGGCTTCGACAGCATGAACAACGCCATGTTCTTTGCCGAGTGGGTACAGGACCACTTCCGGGAATTATCCGAAGAAATCCGCAAATACTCCAACTTCGCTCGACTGGTGGAAGTGCAGGCACAAGTCATGGGCCGCAATGTCCATGTGCATTTCGTTTATGAAACCGGTGATGCTGCCGGACAGAACATGACAACAACCTGCACATGGCAGGCTTGCCAATGGATACTGAAAAGCATCAAACGCTTTGAAGGTTTGCATATCAGCAACTTCCTGATCGAAGCCAACCTGTCCAATGACAAAAAAGTCACCTATCAGACTTTCCTGAAGGGACGCGGGATTCGAGTTCTTGCTGAAGCAGTCCTGCGCGATGATATCTGCCAGAAGGTATTGAAGGTCTCTGCAAAACAGCTGGTTCGCGCCTATCAGGACTTTGTCACCGGCTCTATCGCTAGCGGGATGATCGGCATCAATATCAATGTCGCCAACATTGTTGGCGCCATGTTTGCCGCACTGGGTCAGGACATTGCCTGTGTACACGAATCCTCTCTGGCACAGTTGCATATCGAACTGACGGATGAAGGCGATGCCTATTGCACCATGACCTTGCCATCACTGGTGGTTGGCACTGTCGGAGGCGGTACCAATCTTTCCCAGCAGCGTGAATGCCTTGAACTCCTTGATTGCGCCGGCCCCGGCAATGCGCACAAACTGGCAGAAATCATTGCGTCATACTGTCTCGCGCTGGATATCTCCACGCTTTCTGCGATTGCGGCCGACCAGTTTGCCCGTGCCCATGAGAAACTGGGGCGGAATCGCCCAGTAAACTATCTCAAGTTGGGCGATCTCAATACCGGGTTCATGAATGACGCCATTCATGCGACTGGTCTTGCGGATATTGTGGTAACCGACATAAGCCCCATCAAGCTGGAAAGCAAGGGTTCCAGCATTATTACCGAGCTGACCTCGCACAAGATCAACAAGCTTGTCGGCCACTTCCCCTTCCTCATGAAAACCGCCGAGGGAATGTCACTGGAGGTCATGATCAAGGTCAAACCCCTCGATGATGAGGTCATCATCATGCTGAACAGCATGGCGGCCATGTGCGATGCCCGCCTGGCCCAGGAATTCAATAATTTCCGTAACCAGATCGGTTTCAAGGGCTGTCACGTTCGTGAGCTGGCCGTGATGGCACAGACTGATGAACGATTCATCCGCAACGCTCCTCGCGTTTATGGTGTCGTCGAAGATCCCGAGCGTGAGGCCTATGTCATCGTGGAAGAGTTACTCCGCGACATGGTAATGATGGACAGTGCGGACGACACCAGCAGCTGGACACGTCATCATATTGAAGCTGCCATCCGTGGCATCGCCGAAGTCCATAGCATCTGGTACGGCCGCGAAGAGGAGTTGAAGCAGCAACCCTGGATGATTGACTACCCCACGGCCGAGAGCATGCTGGAGAAAAGCCGACTCTGGGAATTACTGGGTGCGCATGCCCGTGAGGAATTCCCGGAGTGGTTCAGCGAGGAGGACCTGGATGTTTTCCGGCACATTGTGCATGCCACGGGCGATTGGTGGGCCGATATTGAAAAGATGCCGCGCACCTTGATACACAATGATTTTAATCCGCGCAATATTGCTTTCCGCTCCACGGAAGGTGGTTTACAGCTTTGTGCATATGACTGGGAGCTGGCCACCCTGCACCTTCCACAACGGGATCTGGTAGAGCTTCTCGCTTTCACCCTCGTTGACCCCATCAGTCCGGCCGATATCGAGTTCTACATTGAGCTGCATCGCCGTGAGCTGGAGCGTAACAGTGGAAAAATCATTGATGCTGCTCAATGGCGTTATGGCTACAAACTGGCCCTGCGTGACCTGTTGGTTAACCGCGTGCCCATGTACATGATGGCCCACACATTCCGCCACTACCAGTTCATGGAGCGTGTCTACCGGACTTTCCGGGAATTGCTGGTTCTGGAAGGAGTTCGCGTAGCATGAACCACTTTCTCCATGACCAATCTGACGCCCTCTTCCTTCCTGCCGACCAGTTGGGAGGAAAAGCTGCCAACCTGGCATGGATGACCCGGGAAGGGTTGCCCGTGCCACGCTGGTGGATCATTACCACTGATACCTTCCGCCATGTGCTGGAAGACAATCGTCTACTGCCGTTCATCGAGGGTGAAATCAACATCATCCGCAAGACCACCGATGCCGGCAGTATCGAAGCAGCCTCCGCCCGCATTCGTGAATCCATTCTGGCCGCCACACTGCCAGCATCCATTCGTGCAGAAGTCTCGGCGCTTGCCGATGCTCACCCGGACACATTTTTCGCCGTTCGTTCTTCCGTACTCGGTGAAGATGCAGAAGGGGCATCATTTGCCGGTCAAATGGACAGCCTGCTGTTCCAGCGCGGTGTCGATGCCATTTGCGAAAGCCTGATGCAGGTTGCCGCATCCGCCTTCAACACCCGCGCACTTCAGTATCGTCTGACACGAAACATTCCCATCACGGATATACGGGCTGCCGTCATTATCCAGGAAATGATCGAAGGCGATGTCTCTGGTGTCATGTTCACGGCTCACCCCACCAACGGCAGCCGTCGTCATGCACTCATTTCTGCGGCATGGGGGATTGGCGAAGGTATTGTTGCCGGACTGTGCAATACGGATGAATACACCGTTGACCTGTTCGATAACAAGGTTGACTGTGTAATTGCCGACAAGGACGTTGCCGTCATTTTTGATCGGGAAGAAGGCCGTGGCACAAAGGAAGTTCATCTTGACGAAGCGCGCCGCCATATCCGGTGCCTGACCGATGAACAGGTCTGTCAATTGCGTGATCTGGGCCGTCGTATTGCTGAAATCCGTCGCTTCCCCCAGGATATCGAATGGGCCTTTGTCGATGGCCGGTTTCACATCCTGCAAACACGCCCGATCACCCGACTGCCGGCTCCGACACATCCAGTTGATAAACGCGTAGTATTTGATAACTCCAATATCCAGGAATCGTACTGTGGCGTCACCACGCCACTCACGTTTTCCTATGCCAATCGCGCTTACGCCACAGTCTATGAACAGACCATGCGTGTAATTGGTGTTTCCGAAAAGGAAATCCTGGCACACCGCGACATGCTCGACAACATGCTCGGGCTGATTCGCGGACGCGTGTACTACAACATCAACAACTGGTACCGCGGTCTCTTGCTGTTGCCTTCCTTCAAGACCAACAAGGCTGATCTTGAACGCATGATGGGCCTGACAGATCCTGTGGATCTGGTACAGGATCGCGAGTACACCTTTGTCGAAAAGCTGCGCAAACTGCCTCAGGTACTGCGTGCCCTGTTCCACCTGATGCGCGGCTTTCGCAACATGGGCAAGCTGGTACTGGAATTCCGTGCCTTTTTCGATGCCGTATACAAAAGCATCCCCCGGGAAAAACTGCATACGCTGACGACTGGCCAGCTGATTGAGGAAGCACGCCGCCTGGATCGTGAGCTGCTGCAGCGTTGGACGTCTCCCATCATCAACGATTTCTACGTCATGATGATGAACGGCCGTGTTCACCGTACCCTGGTCGCCGCCGGGTTCGAGCAGCCCGCCGTTTTGCAGAACAATCTGCTTTCTGGCGAAGAGGGTATCGAAAGCACTGAACCTACCAAGATGCTGCTGCGCATGTGTGCCGAGCTTCGCCAACGGCCCGCACTGCGGACACTGGTCGAAAAAGGTGACAATGCTACGCTGCTGGAGCATATACAGGTTCAGGACCCGGCATTTCACCTTCACTGTCTCGATTACATCGAGAAGTACGGGGATCGCACCATGGGTGAACTCAAGCTGGAATCCGTCACTCTGCGGCAAGACCCCAGCTTCCTCTTCGCCATCCTGAAAAACTACCTGAGTCGTGATGACCTGACGCTGGAAACCCTCGCCGCCAACGAGGCACGTTTCCGCGACAGCGCCGAACAGGAAGCCTTTACAGCCATTCGCATGACGCAGGGACGCCGCAAGCTGGTCAAGTTCCATCACGACCTGGCACGCCTGCGCGAGGCCATTCGTAACCGTGAAAACATGCGTCTGGCACGTACGCGCATGTTTGGTTTGTATCGCGACATTTTTCTGGAGATTGGTCAGCAGTTTGCCAGTGACGGCCTGTTGGCAACTCAACGCGACATATTCTGGCTAACCATTGATGAGTTGTATGCCTGGTATGATGGACGCGCCGTGCAGTGCAACCTCAAGGCACTGGTCAGCGCACGTCAGGAAGAATACGAAGGCTATCGTCAGGATGACCTGCCACATCACTTCTGGACGTGGGGCATGGTGTATCACCACAACGCCTACGCTTACCCGTTTGAGCCACAAGAGCAGATTGATGGCGATCTGCGCGGCATCGGCTGCTACCCCGGCATTGTCGAAAACAATATCCGCCTCATTTTCTCGCCAGAAGATGAACTCTCCCTCAACGGCCAGATTCTTTGCACTGTACGCACCGATCCGGGCTGGGCTCCTTTGTTCCCCACGGCAGGCGGTATTCTGGTCGAGCGTGGCTCTACCCTTTCGCATTCTGCTGTCGTCGCACGTGAACTCGGCATACCGGCCATTGTCGGCATTCCCGGACTGACGCAGTCGCTGCGCAATGGCGAGCGCGTGCGCATGAACGGTTCTACCGGCACCATCGAGCGGCTGGATCAGCCCGTTAGCGAACCAGATACCGTTGTCGAGGCCAGCCATGACTGACTACATGGGACCATGGCAACCAGAAATGGTGCTGCCCGAATCATTTCTTGATCTGCCTGCGCAGATATATGCCAATGACTCCTGGTGGATACCGGAAGACCGGGACAGCGTTAAGTCCCAGTTCAGCCATGAGAACGCCTGGTTTAATGAAGGCAACGCCTGGCTCGGAGTTGTTCCCGGCAAAGCCCGGCTTGCCGGTTTTTACCGGGAACAACTGATTGATGGTGAACCCGCCGCCTTCTTTGGTTTCTGGGAAGGGGTCGATGACCTTGTGGCGCATCGCCAGCTCTTCGATGCCCTGAAGGACTGGGCTCATGCCCAGGGCGCCACTCGCCTTTACGGCCCCATTAATTTCACTACCTTCAATGCCTATCGCGTGCGCCTGGATGGCTTCGAGCATGGCGCCTTTCCGGGTGAACCCTGGAATCCGCCGTACTATGCCAGCCTGCTTGAATCACTGGGCTTCAGCACACGTTACCGCTATCTCTCAACATTCAATGACACCACAGATGTGGTTGCCAGCGTGAAATCCGATTATCTGCGTGTCAAACCCCAACTAGAGAAGCTGGTCACTCTGGAAGCCATGACAGCAGATTTCTGGATGAGCCATCTCGATGAGCTTTATGGCTTTGTGGATCAGGTGTTCGGTGGCAACTTCGCCTATACCCCTATTTCCAAAGAGACATTCAAGCAAGCATGCGGAAAACCGTTTGCCAGCAAATTCTGCCCGCGCACATCAGTTCTGGCACGTGCACGGGATGGCCGCATCGCCGGTTTCTTTCTGGTCTTTCCCGACTACAGCCCCTTGCTCCGCCAAACCAGTGCACCCCGTATCCGGCCCGGTGACATTCATTACG
>CAYGBB010000089.1:0-7528 GCA_964347985.1 uncultured Moraxellaceae bacterium | reverse complement strand
GTGGACGTACTGCTGACGGCAAAACCGAATTCGTTGCCCGCGGCCTGCAACACTGAAAAATCACCCGAGCGGTCACAACCAAAGCGGAAGTCGTCACCAATCACCAGATGCCGGCACCCCAACCCGTCCACCAGCAGCTTTTGTACAAAAGCGCGAGCCGTCAGGGCGCGGAATTTTTCATCAAAGCGCACACACAACACACGCGCCACGCCACATGCCGCCAGTGCATCTATCTTGTCGCGCCAGTGCATGAGTCGTGCCGGCGCCTGCGCACCCTGAAAGAACTCTTGCGGCTGCGGCTCGAAAATCATCACCGTGTCTGGCACACCGAGCGCCTGCCCCGCTGCCTGCAACTGGGACAGGATGACCTGATGCCCCCGGTGCACCCCGTCGAAATTACCGATCGTCACCACGGAGTTACGGTGGCGGGGACGAAGGTTATGCAGGCCGCGAATAAGTTCCATGGAGTTCAGGCAGGTTCAGGACAGCCCGGCAGTATAAAGAAAGACCGGGCCGGCGTCAGTGATGGCGGATTTCCCGTATGCGGAAGCCAAAGGCATACAGGGCGACAAAATATGCCCCGGCGCCCGCCGCACAGATCCCCAGTATGGCCTCGGCCTTGATCAGGCTGCCATGGGTCAGCCACCACGAGGTTGCCGGCGTCAGCGCCACCAGCACCCCCACCATGACAACATTGGCCGCCACATAACGGGCACCCAGCTTCCACCAGTGCGCTTCCAGCCGGTAAACCCCCCGCTTGTGCAGCCCCCAGTACAGCAGACCGGCATTCAGGAAGGCCGACAAGGTACTGGCCAGCGACAGGCCCACATGCTTGAGATCCCAGACCAGGATCAGGTTGAAGACCATGTTGGCCACCATCGCAATGATGCCGATCTTCACCGGCGTGCGAACATCCTGACGCGAGTAATAGCCCGGTGCGAACACCTTGATCATCATGAAGGCGAGAATACCGCCGGACAGCGCCTTGAGAGCGCCCGCCGACATCGCCACGTCCTGCGCATCGAACTTGCCATGATGGAACAGTGCCGCAATCAGCGGCTCGGCCAGCACGCCCATCGCCAGCGAGGCGGGCAGGCCCACCAGCACGATGACACGCAAGGCCCAGTCCACCATGGCACGAAACTCATCGTCCGCCTTCGCCGCATGCTTGGCCGACAGGGACGGCAGGATCACGGTTGCCACTGCAATCCCGATAAGCCCCAACGGCAACTCGGTCAGGCGCTCGGCCGTATACAGCCACGACACGGAGCCTTCAATCAGGAAAGAAGCCAGAATCGTGTCGAGCAGCAGATTGATCTGGCTGACGGACACCCCGAACAGGGCCGGCAGCATCAGGCCCATCACCCGCTTCACCCCCTCATCCTTGAAGTCCACTTTTGGCTTCGGCAACAGGTGCAGGTTCATCAGGGCGGGAATCTGGAACGCCAGCTGCAGCAGGCCGGCAAACATCACGCCCCAGGCCAGCGCCATGATGGGCTGCTCCAGCAGCGGCGCCAGAAACAGGGCACAGGCAATCAGGGTGAGATTGAGCAGCACCGGCGTAAAGGACGACACGGCAAAGCGGCCATAGGTATTGAGAATGCCGCCGGCAAACGCCGTGAGCGAGATCAGCAACAGATACGGAAACGTCAGCCGCAACATGTCGGCCGCCAGATCAAACTTGAAGGCATCCGTGCGGAAACCCGGCGCAAACACAAAGATGATGGCGGGCGAGGCAATCACCGCAAAGAAGCTCAAGCCGCCCAGAATGACGGTCAATGAGCCTGCCACCCGGTCCACCAGCGCCTTGACGTCGGCCTGCTCCTTCGTGGTCTTGTATTCGGTGAGCACCGGCACAAAAGCCTGCGCAAAGGCCCCCTCGGCAAACAGGCGGCGCATGAAGTTGGGAATCTTGAACGCCACCAGAAAGGCGTCCATCAGCTTGTCGGCACCAAAAGCATTCAGGAACACCATGTCCCGCACCAGCCCGGCAATGCGCGAGAGCATGGTCATGGCACTCACCACCAGCGTGGAGCGCCAAAGGCCGTGGCCTTTCTTTTTCGGGGCAGCAGGAGTGGGCGCAACGGGCGTGGACATGGGCATTCCGGGCAAGAGGCGGCAAGGTGGACCATCAAGGGCGCGATGGTAGCGAAGGCACCGCCCCTGCGGAACTGCCTGCGCCGCCATTCGTGCAGTATTTACCCCTCAGGCATACACAGACAGTACAATGCGCACCATGCGTCTCGACAAGTTTGTAGCCCACACCACACCACACTCCCGCAGCGAAGTTCGCCTCCTGCTGCGGGCGGGCCGGCTGCGGGTGAACGGCCAACCCGTGAAGGATGCCGGCCTCGCGCTGGGCCACGAAGATGCCGTCACGCTGGATGGCACCCTGCTGACACTGCGCGGCCCGCGCTACTTCATGCTCAACAAGCCGGCCGGCGTGGTCTCTGCCACCGAAGATGGCGAGCACCGCACCGTGCTTGACCTTCTGCGAGGCGAAAACCCGGAGGGCCTGCACATTGCCGGGCGTCTGGACATCGACACCACCGGCCTGGTACTGATCACGGACGATGGCCAGTGGTCTCATCGGGTGAAAGCGCCGGGACGGCATGAAAAGCGTTACCGCGTGCAGACCGCACGCCCCATCCCCGACGACGCAGAAGCACAGTTTGCCGGCGGCTTGCGCCTGCGCGGCGAGGAAGACCAGCCCACCCTGCCGGCGCGCCTGCAAAGGCTGGGCCCCTGTGAAGCCCTGGTCTGGCTGCAGGAGGGCCGCTACCACCAGGTCAAGCGCATGTTTGCTGCCATCGGCAACCATGTGGAGCGCCTGCATCGCGAGGCGGTGGCCGGCATAGAACTGGATCCGGCGCTGTCTCCGGGCGAATGGCGCCCCCTGACCCCCGCGGAAATCGCCGTTGGCCGGGCGCCCGGCAACTAGCCCTTGCCGGCCAATTGCCCGCGAGCCAAACAAAGACCGTTCCTCGCCTCATTCGCGGGTTGACTTCCCCGCCCCCCATCGGCAGAATTGCGCGCCTTATTTCGGATAATTTCCGGAAGACATTTTTCGACTGTTTCGACAGCCTTTTACTTCAGGAGAGCCAACGTGGCCAACTCTGCACAAGCCAAGAAGCGTGCTCGCCAGAACGACAAGGCACGCGCCCACAACGCCAGCCTGCGCTCGATGGTTCGCACTTACATCAAGAAAGTCGTGAATGCCATTGCTGCCGGCGACAAGACCAATGCACAGACCGCCTACACGACTGCCGTGCCGGTGATTGATCGCATGGCCGACAAAGGCATCATTCACAAGAACAAGGCCGCTCGCCACAAGAGCCGTCTGAATGCCCAGATCAAGGCCCTTGCCTGATCCACTGCATTCCTGAAAAAACCGGCCTTCTGGCCGGTTTTTTTATGCCTGCTCGTTTTCTACCGCAACTTACGCGGCCGGCGCCTTTTCTGACGGCCAGCAGACCAGCACTACCCCCGCCAGAATGACGGTCATGCCTGCCAGCTCCATGGCGTCCACTTGCTCGCCACCCAGCCACACCCCCAACGCCACGGCCACCACCGGATTGACATAGGCATAACTGGTCGCCAGTGCCGGCCGTACCGTGGCCAGCAGATAGACATACGAGGAAAAACCAAGGATCGAGCCAAAGAAGATCAGGTAGGCCAGCGCCCAGAGCGACTGGGTTGACGGCATGGTCGTGATGGCCTCCCCCCGCAAGGTTCCCGCCAGCATCAGCACCGCACCGCCAACCAGCATCTGCACGGCGCTTGCCATGAACGCCGGGGGCTGCTGCAGCCGCTTGCCCCACATGGAGCCAAAAGCCCAGATCAGGGCCGCCATCACCAGCAATACCGTCCCCGCCGGACTGGCCGAGAGCACACTGCCGGCATTGAGCAGCATGATCCCTGCCACCCCCAGGGCAATACCCAGCCAGTCACGCCCCTGCACCGCCTGCCCCCACATGGTGGCAAAAATCAGGGCGAACAACGGGGCAAGTGCCACCACCAGAGCTGCCATGCCAGAGCTGACGCCCTGCTCCAGGGCCAGCGCTACGGCACCATTACCCCCGAGCAACAGCAGCACACCCACCATGCCGGCTTCACGCCACTGCCGCAGGCTGGGCCAGGCAGCACCACGGAGTTTGAGGAAAACAAAAAAGAGAGTGCCGGCAATGCTGTAGCGGATACCAGCCGAGAGCAGGGGCGGCATGCCTTCGACGACCAGCCGCATGGCCAGGTAGGTGGAACCCCAGATCAGGTAGAGCGCAATCAGCGCAGTCAGAACCGCCGGGGGCAATATACGTTTCATGCGTGCCCCGGCCTGAAACAGAAAGAATGATTCAGAGAACGACCAGATTATCGCGATGCATCAGCTCGGCAGCATCCATGTAACCCAGCAGCTTCTCTATCTTGTCAGAGGTCTGCCCGGCAATGCGCTGCGCTTCGGCGGCACTGTAATTGACGATACCTACCGCAACCTGAACGCCATGCTCATCCACACAGGCCACCACTTCGCCGCGCGTGAAGTCGCCCTCAACCTTTTTGACGCCCACCGGTAGCAGGCTCTTGCCACCGTCGCGCAGGGCGCGAGCTGCCCCGGCATCAATCACGACACGCCCGGCATGCTGCAGGTGTGCCGCCAGCCACTGCTTGCGCGCGGCCAGCGAATCCTGCTCCGGCAACAGCAGCGTCCCCAGCACTTCTCCCGCCCGAAGGCGCACCAGCACATTTTCTCCCCGTCCACTGGCGATCACCGTGGCACACCCCGAACGGGACGCCAGCCGCGCCGCACGCACCTTGGTCAGCATGCCGCCCCGTCCCAGTACACCGCCCCCACCCGCCATGGCCAGCAGGCGCTCGTCCATGGCCTGCACTTCCGGTAGCAGTACGGCATCGGGATCATGACGCGGATCACGATCGAACATGCCTTCCTGATCGGTCAGGATGATCAGCATGTCGGCCTCGACCAGATTGGCCACCAGTGCAGCGAGGGTATCGTTGTCACCGAAACGGATTTCATCCGTGGCAACCGTGTCGTTCTCATTGATGACGGGCAGCACCTGCCACTCGATCAGCGTCCGCAATGTACTGCTGGCATTGAGGTAGCGCTGGCGATCCGCCAGATCGTCATGGGTCAGCAGCACCTGCGCCGTTTTTACGCCATGCTCGCGAAAGAACCACTCGTAAGCCTGCACCAGCCCCATCTGGCCAATGGCCGCACAGGCCTGTAATTCATGCACGGTGTCCGGGCGCGATTTCAGCCCCATGCGCACCATGCCCTCCGCGACCGCACCAGATGACACCAGCACCAGATCCACCCCGGCACGCTGCAACTCGGCCATCTGTTGCACCCATGCCTTCATGGCCACCTGATCCAGACCCTGCCCATCAGCAGTCAACAAGGCCGAACCGATTTTCACGACCCAGCGTTGACCCTGGGCAAGGCGATGGCGATGGTTGCTCATGGAGAAATCACATCAGGAAATTGGGAGTGCGAGTGTAGGCGAGAATACAAACCAGCGGAAAGACGGCAGTGGCAACAAAAGTGCCGGCTGCCGTCAGCTTCCTGACGCCCGAACGCGAACGCTAGGGGCGGAACTCGAACTCGACGTCGTAATCGTCTTCGTTCCAGTCATCATCTTCCGGCTCCTGACCCGCCTCCTGAGCGGCACGACGGGCCGCCTTGCGTTTTTCTGCCAGCTCCAGGATTTTGCGACGCCCCTCATCCTCCAGACGGCGACGCTTCTGCGCCTCCTTCTCGGCCAGCTCGGGATTTTCCGCCTCAAGCTCGCGCTGCTCCTCGATGGCTTCCATCAGGCGGTAGCACACTGTCTTGGCATTTTCGCCAGTCAGACCGGAGGTGCGGAACACCGGACCGGTCCAGCCAAGGCGCGTGACGATGTCATTGCACAGGTCATCCACCAGATCCGCCGGCACCAGATCAATCTTGTTCAGCACCAGCCAGCGCGGCAGCGTGGCCAGCGTGGGCGAATACTTCTCCAGTTCACTGGCAATCGCCTGCACACTCTCGACCGGGTCGGTGTTGTCATAAGGCGCAACATCAACCAGATGCAGCAGGAAACGGGTACGCGCCAGATGCTTGAGGAAACGGATACCAAGACCCGCTCCATCCGACGCCCCCTCAATCAGGCCGGGAATATCGGCCATGACGAAGGAGCGATGGCGATCCACATCGACCACACCCAGGTTCGGCACCAGCGTGGTAAAGGGATAATCGGCCACCTTGGGCTTGGCCGCAGACACGGCACGGATAAAGGTGGACTTGCCGGCATTGGGCAGGCCCAACAGACCGACATCGGCCAGCACCTTAAGCTCCAGGCGCAACTGCCGCGTTTCGCCTTCCTGGCCAGCGGTGGTCTTGCGCGGAGAGCGATTGGTGGAACTCTTGAAGTTGATGTTGCCCATGCCACCGCGCCCACCACGCGCTACCATCACGCGCTCATAGGGCTCAACCAGATCCGCCAGCACTTCATCCGTATTTTCATCAAGAATGGTGGTGCCCACCGGTACGCGCAGCACCACATCTTCGCCACTTTTGCCCGTGCAGTTGGAGCCCATGCCGTACTGGCCACGCTGGGCCTTGAACTGGCGGGTATAGCGGTAGTCAACCAGGGTATTGGCATTGGGATCGGCCTCGATCCAGATGCTGCCGCCATGGCCGCCATCACCACCATCCGGGCCGCCAAAAGGAATGAATTTCTCGCGACGGAAACTCATGCAGCCATTGCCGCCGGCTCCCGCCTCGATCTTGATCAGGGCTTCATCGACAAAACGCATGTTGGTTTCCGCCTCACTCCCGTGGCATGTGCCAGCGGGCCTGTTTAATAAATATCAGAATAGCCTGAAAACAAAAAAGCCCCGACCAAGCGGGGCTTTTTGCATTCACTACGCTTACGCCGCGGTATCAACCACAACGTACTGGCGAGCAAACGGACCCTTCTTTACAAACCGCACCACGCCGTCTGCCTTGGCAAACAGGGTGTGATCGCGGCCCATGCCGACGTTCTCACCCGGGTGGTACTGGGTACCACGCTGGCGAATGATGATGGCACCGGCCTGAATCTGCTGGCTGCCATACACCTTTACGCCAAGGCGTTTGGCTTCTGAATCACGACCGTTGCGGGTGGAACCACCAGCCTTTTTATGTGCCATGTTCGATTACTCCTGCGAATTAGAGGCTGATACCGGTGATCTTCAGCTCAGTGTAGTACTGGCGATGACCGGCCTGCTTGCGATAATGCTTACGACGACGGAACTTGACGATACGGATCTTGTCGTGACGGCCATGGCTGATCACTTCAGCCAGCACCTTGGCGCCTTCAACGATCGGGGTACCGATCTTGATGGTATCGCCATCAACAAGCATCAGAACGTCATCAAACGTAATCGTCTGACCCACTTCATGCTTCAGCAGCTCGACCTTCAGTGTCTCGCCCTGAATCACGCGATGCTGCTTGCCACCGCTTTTGATAACCGCGTACATAAACAACTCCAT
>CAYGBB010000088.1:0-7574 GCA_964347985.1 uncultured Moraxellaceae bacterium | reverse complement strand
GAACGGCGACTGCTTACCCATGTGTTACCCAGCATGGGTTGTCTTCCCGTGGGCCTGGAGTTGAATCCTTCGGCGGTGAGTGCCTGGACGTCCATCAAGAAGCTGATAGACGAATCTGACTATTACATTCTGTTGCTGGGTAGCCGCTATGGGTCGTTGTCGCCTTCGGGTGTCAGCTTTACCCACATGGAATACGTTTACGCGACGACCAAGCAGAAGCCCATCCTGGTAGTCATGCACGAGGCGCCGGAAACCCGCCCTGCCGAGCTTCATGAGGCAACTCCGGAAGGTCGACTCAAGTTCAAGGATTTTCGTCAGTTGCTTCAGCGAGGCATGACGGTGGGCTGGACTGATGAGCGTAGTCTGGAAATGGCCATCCGCCAGTACATGCCCCAGTTGATCCAGTCGCGACCGATGCCGGGCTGGGTGCGTGCCAATCAGGTCAGTAATCCGCAACTTGAGCGTGAAAACCAGATGCTCAAGCAACGTTTGGCTGAACTGGAGGAGGAGCGTGACCAGTGGCTGGGCAAGGGTGTGGGGAATCAGGCTGCCCTGGCTCAGGGTCAGGAACTGTTTGAGGTGAGCTATCGTTGCAAGGCCTATGCAGCCGGCAACTGTGAGGAAGTGGCCGTGCGTTCACAGCTTTCGTGGAATGCACTGTTTCTGAGTTTTGCCCCATATCTCAGCCAGCTTCAGCATGAAGACTTCATTGCGGCCAAGATTGCCGAACGAGTGCAGGAAGTGGCGCTGAAGGATGTCCAGGCGACACGTCCAAAGACGCACGCGATCACAGACATTTCGTTGGCGCCGCTCTGCTTCAACACCATAAAGGTGCAATTTCGTACGCTTGGCCTGATTCGCCGGGTGCCACGCTCCGATGATGCCCGTGCCTGGTGGCAGTTAACGACGCTGGGTGAGCAACACATGACCTCATTGATGGCGGTACGCAAGTTGGCTGCCCCTGCCTCGCGCCCTGCCTGAGCGGGGTTGTCCCTTTTTGTGATGCGGCAGGCGTGCTGTGTCATCGTCTACCAGAGGTTTCCTGCTAGCATCTACTCACAATGTGGCCTACCTGCATGCTGCGTTTGTGAGAGGTATTATGCGCAAGTGGAATGGCTGGGGGGATGAGTCAACAGACTTTCCTGCAAACCCCGGCATAAAACGATTTCTGGTCCAGGAGCTGGGCAATTCACGCTCTTTACGGGATGCTGGCAGGGACGAAGTGCTAGCCACTGTTCCCCCTTCCCGACTTGGTCCCCATCCCCTGGTGTCAACAGATCCCTGGCTGCGTGTGCTGCATGCCCGTGGACAAAGCCTTCCCGACTGGCTGGCCCTACGCTCTGGCAAAATGGCGCCATTCCCGGACGGAGTTGCCGAGCCAACAACCTCTGCAGATGTGAAGACGTTGCTTGAATGGGCGTGTGAGCAGGATGTCACGGTCATTCCCTATGGGGGAGGCACGTCGGTTGCGGGACACATCAACCCTCTTGAGGGCGCGCGCCCGGTACTTACCCTGTCGCTGGCACGCATGAACGGCTTGCTGGCGCTGGATCGTGAATCGCAGCTGGCGACAATCGGTGCGGGTGCCAATGGCCCCCAGGTGGAAGCACTACTGAATGCCGAGGGCTATACGCTCGGGCATTTTCCGCAGTCATTCGAGTTATCCACACTGGGCGGCTGGGTGGTGACCCGGTCCAGTGGGCAGCAGTCCATGCGCTACGGTCGCATTGAACAGATGTTTGCCGGCGGCACTCTGGAAACCCTGCAAGGCACGATGGATATTCCAACGTTTCCCGCATCCAGTGCCGGCCCGGATTTGCGCGAAGTAGTGCTGGGTTCGGAGGGCAGGATCGGTGTCCTGACCGAGGTCAAGGTACGTGCGACACGGCTGCCTGAGTGCGAAGAGTTCCGAGCCTTCTTTCTTCCTGACTGGGCTTCTGCCAGCAAGGCGATTCGTGAGCTGGCGCAGCTGCGTCTGCCGTTTTCCATGTTGCGCTTGAGCAATGCCGATGAAACCAGCACCCAGCTCATCATGGCGGGTCATGAAAAGCAGATTGCCCTGCTGGATAAATATCTGCGGCTGCGTGGTGCCGGTGATGGTCGCTGCATGATGATGGTGGGGCTGACCGGCTCGCGGGCGACGGTAAGGTTTGCCTTGCGCGAACTCAACCGGCAATTGGGACGTTATGGTGCGGTCGGGACAGCACAGGTCATGGGGCGAAAGTGGGCCTTCAATCGTTTCCGCGCTCCCTACTTGCGAGAATCGTTATGGCAGCTGGGCTACGCGGTGGATACGCTGGAAACTGCAGTGGACTGGCCACGCGTAACACCTGCGATCACTGAAATTGAATCAGCGTTGCGGGTTGGGTTGGGTGATGAAGGAGAGCGGGTCTTTCCCTTTACGCACCTGTCGCATTTGTATTCGCAAGGATCAAGCATTTACACCACTTATGTATTTCGTGTGGGCAAGGATTACGAGGAAACGCTGGCGCGCTGGCAAAAGCTCAAGCGGGCGGCCAGTGAAGCGATTGTGCGCATGGGCGGCACCATCAGCCACCAGCATGGGGTAGGGCGTGATCATGCACCCTATCTGCCGGCAGAGAAGGGGGAGCTTGGCATGAAGGCTCTGGCCGCCATTTGTCATCATTTCGATCCGGAACGACGCCTGAATCCTGGCAAGTTGTTGATGGATGAGGAGAGTTAAAATGATCCAGCGAATTCGACAGGATCGTGCCGCCGCCTGGAACCGGCTGGCAACAGAAGAGTGGGAACTGATTGTCATTGGCGGGGGGATTACAGGGGCTGGGGTGGCGCGTGAAGCTGCGCGTCGTGGACTCAAGACGCTGCTCGTCGAGCAGCGTGATTATGCCTGGGGAACGTCCAGTCGTTCGTCCAAAATGGTGCATGGTGGTTTGCGCTATATCGCGCAGGGCGACATCAAGCTCACATGGCACTCACTGACGGAGCGCGAGCGTTTGCTGATAGAGGCACCTGGCCTCGTCACACGCATGGGTTACTGGTTTGCTCATTACCGTCACGTGTTTCCTGGTCGCTTTGTGTTTGGAATCCTGCTGCGTATTTATGATTTTCTGGCAGGTGTGAGGGATCGCCGGTTCCTCAAAAAGAAGGATTTCCTGGCGCGCATGCCGGGGTATCGCGATTCAAACCTGACGGGGGCATCGCGCTACACGGATGCACTGGTTGATGATTCGCGGCTTGTGATGCGAGTGCTGGATGAAGCCTGTGCCGATGGCGCGCTAGCCTTGAATTATGTCAAGGCAGATTCCCTGGTCATGGAGAATGACCAGGTAGCGGGTTTGAATCTGCATGATGACATTACGGGGGCGACTGCCGTGGTAAAGGCAAAAGCCGTGATTAATGCGACGGGCGCATGGGCGGATCGGCTGCGTGAAAAACTGGCGGGGGAGCGCAAGGTGCGCCCGCAGCGCGGCAGTCACGTGGTACTTGCACCAGGACGCTTGCCGATTGATGAGGCCGTCATCTTCATGCATCCGGACGACAAGCGTCCCTTGTTCATTTATCCCTGGGAAGGTCGTACCGTTATCGGGACAACGGACCTGGATCATCGTGATGATCTGGATACAGAGGCGACGATTACGCTGCAGGAATTTGATTACATTCTGCGTGGTGCCAACTCGCAGTTCCCGAATGAACATCTCACCCGTGCGGATGTGATTGCCTCGTTCAGTGGTGTGCGTCCGATCGTGGCATCGGGTGGGGGGGTGAATCCTTCTGCCGAGCGACGTGATCACAGTGTCTGGGATGATGCGGGTCTTGTTACGGTAACCGGGGGGAAACTCACCACGTTCCGTCTGATTGCCCTTGATGCATTGCGGGCGGCATCAAAATATTTTCCGAAGATTGATGCCAGTGATACGCAGGCTCCGGTATTTCGGCCAGTGGGCCTGATTGATACCACCTACCCGGCATCGGATCTTAAACGGCTTAAAGGCCGCTTTGGCCTTTATACACGCCAGTTCATGGAGGAGTCCGTCAAGTCGGAACTGGAAGCGATTCCACAGCTGGAAACGTTGTGGGCCGAGTTGCGGTGGGCGGCACGCTATGAGCAGGTGGAGCATCTGGATGACTTGCTGCTGCGCCGTACCCGGATCGGCTTGCTGATGCCGGAAGGAGGCAGCTCATTGTTGCTGCATGTGCGTGCGGTATGTCAGGCGGAACTGAGTTGGGATGACGGCCGTTGGGCTGAGGAAACGGAACGCTATCGTCAGATATGGCAGGCGCATTACAGCGTGCCTGCCGAAAAAACCACCCACAGTGCCGCTGCCTGAGAGGGTACCTCATGACTGAAACCATTCTGGCCATCGACAATGGTACGCAAAGCGTGCGTGCCTTGTTGTTCGATCGTGATGGCCAGTTGTTGTTCCGGTCGCAAATCAAGTTTGATCCGGTATATCTGGCCCCGCAGCCGGGCTATGCAGAGCAGTCAGCAGATTATTACTGGGAATCGCTGGTTCGTGCAGTGCGGGGACTGTGGATGCAGGGCGCAAGGCCTGCTGACGTCATCGGGGTAACCCTGACCACACAACGTGGCACCGTGGTTCCTGTGAACAGGGATGGCCGGGCATTGCGGCCAGCGATTACCTGGCTGGATCAGCGTGAAGCCACGCAGTTGCCGTCGCTGCCCTTGTACTGGCAGGCGGCTTTTCGTGCGCTGGGAGCAACGGATACAGTGACGCAATTCATGCGTCAGGCAGAAGCCAACTGGCTGGCCCAGCATGAACCGGCAATGTTCCGGGACATGCACAAGTGCCTGTTGCTCTCCGGGTATCTCACGCACCGTCTCACCGGGCAGTTCCGGGATGCAATTGCTGCACAGGTCGGTTATGTGCCGTTTGATTTCCGGCGCCAGGCCTGGGCACGCCCCTGGGACTGGAAGTGGCAGGCCATGCGGCTGCGTCAGGATCATCTGCCTGATCTGGTACCGGCTGGGGGTGTGCTGGGCACCATTACGGCGGCAACTTCGGCAGAAACCGGAATCCCGGCTGGCTTGCCATTGATGGCGGCGGGTGCGGACAAGGCCTGTGAAGTGCTGGGGTCTGGCTGCCTGGACCCGCGCCTGGGGGCATTGAGTTTCGGGACGACGGCCACTATCAATACCATCCGGCGTGATTACGTTGAAGTGACCCCCTTGCTGCCACCGTATCCGGCACCCGTACCAGGGCATTACTGCACCGAGGTTCAAACGCTACGTGGTTTCTGGATGGTGAACTGGTTTCGTGAACAGTTCGGTGCAGAGGATGTGGCGCTGGCGGCTGCAGACGGGGTTCCTGTAGAGCAGATATTTGAACGTCACCTTCTGGCCACCCCTGCCGGGAATATGGGGCTCATGTTGCAGCCCTACTGGTCGCCCGGTGTGCGCGATCCGGGGCGCGAGGCCAAGGGTGCCCTGATCGGCTTTGGCGATGTGCATGGGCGACCCCATGTCTATCGTGCCATTGTGGAAGGGTTGATGTACGCATTGAAGGACAGTGCCGGGCGCATTGAGAAACGGGCAAAGGTTACGCTGAAGGGGTTGCGGGTATCTGGTGGCGGCGCACAGTCAGATGCGGTGGTGCAGATTGCAGCAGACGTGTTCGGCTTGAAGGTGGAGCGCCCGCATACCACGGAAACCTCGGGTCTCGGTGCCGCCATCTGTGCGGCTGTAGGGCTTGGATTGCACCCTGATTTTCCAACGGCAGTGGCCCGCATGACGCGTGTTGGTTATACGGTGACACCGGACAAGTCCCGGCAGGCGTTGTACCATCAGCTTTACTCGCGCGTGTACCAGCCGATGTATACACAATTGCAACCGCTGTACCGGGAGATTCGCAGCATTACCGGCTATCCTCGCTGAGCCGGTCGGACTTCCGGCAATAATTTTGAGGAATCTGTCATGGCAATGACAAGACGTCATCGTCTCGTTCTCCCCCTGGTTCTTGCGTTGGCCGCCTGTACCAGTACTACTCAGGAAGGCGCTACCGGCGTAAAGCGCAAGCAGTTGCTGCTGCTGCCAAGCGCACAAGTGGATGCGATGTCCCTGGAGTCCTATAAAGGCGAGCTGGGCAAGGCATCGAAGGCCGGTAAACTCAATACTGACAAGGCTAATCTGGAGCGTATCCGCGTGATCGCTGATCGGCTGGTGCCGAATGTCGCGACATTCCGTCAGGATGCACTGCAGTGGCAGTGGGAAGTCAATCTGGAAACGAATGATGAGCTGAACGCCTATTGTGCTCCTGGTGGCAAGATCATGTTTTTTACCGGGATTATTACCAAGCTGCGTCTGACTGATGACGAGATTGCGGCCATCATGGGGCATGAAATTGCCCATGCGTTGCGTGAGCACGGTCGGGAGCGGATGTCCACTGCCTATGCCCAGCAAACCGGCATGTCACTGCTGGCGGTGCTGGGTAATGTGAAGCAGGAAAACATGGCACTGCTGGCGACAGCTGCCCAATTGGGGCTGACGCTGCCGCACAGTCGTGGTCAGGAGGCTGAGGCAGACATTGTTGGTCTCGAACTGATGGCAAGGGCAGGCTATAACCCGGCCGCTGCCGTGTCACTCTGGGAGAAAATGGGGCAGGCCTCAGGGGCTAAAGGGCCTGCCTTCCTGAGTACTCATCCGTCAGGACCACAACGTATTGATGGCATCAATGCCCTGTTGCCAAAGGTTGCGCCCTTGTATCAGGCCGCTCGGGCCAATCTGGGCAGAACACCTCCAAGGGTTGTGCCACGTACCTGACGATTCCGGGTGTTATAACGCGTTAAAAACCGCTCCTTTTGCAGGAGCGGTTTTTTATTGCATGGACATTCATGCTGGCATGTACAGCGGCTTCGATAACTCTGCCCAGTCTATTTCTCCATCGCTCACGGCATTTTCATACTCAAGAATACCGAGTGCCTCGAACTTGGGGCGTACGCTATCCGTCAGCAATCCAATCCGGGCCAGGTTGGGAATGATTCGTGAAAACAGGAACTTGCGGAAATACTCCATGACGGATGCACTGAGAACTCGTTCACGTGCTGCCGCTACATCCCAGCCAAACTCCACAAATACTTCAGTAGCGATCAGGCGCTCGCGCATGACGACACAGGCCTCGTAGGCAAACTGGGCGCGTTCCTCGATTTCCTCCGCACTCATGTGTTTGACCACATACTCAAGATAGTTGACGCCGAAGGTGACATGGCGCGCCTCGTCCCTCGTGATCAGATAGATGATGTCCTTGAGTAGTGGGTCCAGAGAGACCATGCGCATGGTGTTGAAAGCAGCCAGCGCCAGCCCCTCGATAATTATCTGCATGCCGATGAACTTCAAATCCCAGCGTGGATCTGAAAGGATTTTGTCGAGCAGCAGTTTCAGGTGTGGATTCACCGGATACATGAAGCCTATCTTTTCCTGAATGTAGCGATTGAACGTTTCCACATGTCGGGCCTCATCAAAGGTCTGTGAGGCAGCGTAGAGCTTGGCATCAAATGTTGGCGCACAAGAGGTTAGTTGCGAAGCGACGAGGAGGGCTCCCTGCTCGCCATGAAGGAACTGGGAGAGGGTCCATGAC
>CAYGBB010000087.1:0-7612 GCA_964347985.1 uncultured Moraxellaceae bacterium | reverse complement strand
TCTGAAGGCCGTGGTGTTCCAGGCCCAGCTCGGCACCGTGCATGAAAAGGCCCAGCGCATTTCTGCACTGGCCGGCGTGATTGCGGCACAAACCGGTGGCGACAAGGCGCTCGGCGAACGTGCCGGCCTGCTCTCCAAGTGTGACCTGGTGACATCGATGGTGGGCGAGTTCCCCGAGCTGCAGGGCATTGCCGGCTTCTACTACGCCACCCATGATGGTGAGCATGAAGAAGTAGCCAAGGCCCTCAACGAACAGTACCAGCCACGCTTTGCCGGTGATGCATTGCCATCCACGGTGACTGGCGCTGCGGTGGCACTGGCGGACAAGCTCGACACCCTTGTCGGCATTTTCGGCATCAACCAGCCACCGACCGGCTCCAAGGACCCGTTTGCCCTGCGTCGTTCCGCCATCGGCTTGCTGCGCATCATCATCGAGAAAGGTTTCAGTCTTGATGTGCAGGCACTTGTGACAGAGGCCGCGCGCAATTACGGCGACAAGCTGCTCAATGCCAACACGGCCAGTGATGTGTTCGAGTTCCTGCTCGGCCGTTATCGCGCCATGTACGAAGAGCAGGGCATCAAGCCGGAAGTGATTCTCGCCGTGCAGGCCATGAAACCGGTGTCGCCGTATGATTTCGATCAGCGCGTGAAAGCCGTGGCACATTTTGCCGCACTGCCGGAAGCCGCCGCACTTGCCGCCGGCAACAAGCGTGTGTCGAATATCCTCGCCAAGGAAACCGTGCCGGCCAATGCCGCCGTCAATGCGTCACTGCTCAGTGATGATGCCGAAAAGGCACTGGCCGCTGCAGTCGCCGCACTGGCGACCGAACTGGCGCCGCTGTTTGCCCGCCATGACTACACGGCAGCGCTGACCCGGCTGGCCGCACTGCGTCCGCAGGTCGATGCCTTTTTCGATCAGGTGATGGTGATGGCCGATGATGCCGCCGTGCGTGCCAATCGTCTGGCGTTGCTGGCGCAGTTGCGCGGGTTGTTCTTGCAGGTGGCGGATATCTCCCTGCTGCAGAGCTGATCTGCGGACGAGGGTGGCCGCACTGCCACCCTGCATTACTAAAAAGGGGCGCAGTTTACTGCGCCCCTTTTTACTTGCTCAACCGCAACAGTCAGCCACAAGGGACAGTCACTGCTTCACCGGTTTGCATTGCCGCATAGTCTTCGTCGCCAGACTCATACCAGCACAGTCCTTCTTCCTCGACGATCCGGCGTGCCTGCGCCAGACTTTCCTCCGGCAACATGCGGTCACTAAAGCCTTCCTTCATGCGCAGCCAGTCAAACTTCTCGACGCCCAGATTGTGATACGGCAGCAGGGTGATGCCAGCAATGCCGCATTCGCGCACAAAGCGCGCCACCGCCCGCACATTGTCCTCATCATCCGTGACCCCGGGCACCAGTGGCATGCGCGGCCATAGCTGCGGGCCACGGCCGGCACGCGCAAGTGCCGCCAGCAACCTGAAGTTGGCGTGAATGTGGAGATTGTCCGCGCCACAATGTTCACGGTGCCGCGCACGATCCATGATCTTGAGGTCATACAGCACCAGATCAAGGCCCCCGATGGCCTGCCACAATATCTGCGAAGAAAACTTTCGCCAGACGTCTTCGTCCTGCAACAGATCTGCCAGCGGCTTCACATGCTTGAGACGGAACAGGCCACAGGTTTCCATGGCCACGTGAATGCCGGCTTCATGCAGTGGCGCCAGCAATGACACAATGAATTCCGGATGCAGCGAGGCTTCACCACCGGAAAATGTCACCCCGCCCGAAGACTGGCGATACAGAGGAAATTCCCTGGCCAGCTCCGCGAAAACATCGTCTGTCGTACGCGATTCGCCAAAGCGGGTGAGGGCGCCGGCCGGGCACGTGTCCACGCATTTGAAACAGCTGGTGCATTCATCAAATGCCCAGTTGCCTGGCGCTTTCATGGCGCCGGTAGGGCAGGTCTGCACACAGGTACCGCACCCGATGCACTGCCGGCGCTTGTGACCCAGCTCTGCATCCAGGGCCCATGACTCCGGGTTCTGGCACCAGCTGCAGCGCAGCGGGCATCCTTTCAGGAAAACCACACTGCGAATACCGGGGCCGTCATGCATGCAGAAGTGCTGGAAAGAAAATACCTGTGCTTGCGCTGTCATGATTCGCTCCAATCCGCTCATCAACTCAACTGTGCATGGTGCGTGCAATGATTTCGTCCTGCACTTCCGGCTGCAGGTCTGCAAAATATGCGCAATAGCCCGACACCCGCACCAGCAGGTTGGGAAAGGCCTCCGGGTTTTCCCGTGCTTTCTTCAGGTCTTCGCTGCTCAATACGGCAATCTGTACCTGCATGCCGTCCTGATCAACAAAGTAGGTACGCAACAGGCTGGCGAGCACCGTCGCCCCGGTCTTGCCGCCGATGGTCTTGCGGTCAAACGTCGCGTTAAGGACGTGGCAATTGCCCCAGCGTGTTGTATCCAGCGAGGCGACGGAGCGGAACAGGGCACTGGGGCCGGTGCGGTCAGCGCCGTCCACCGGGGATACGCCGTTCGAGAGTCGTGCCCCGGCACGATGGCCGTTCGGCAATGCACCGGTGTAGCGCCCAAAGGCATGGCCACAGGTCATTGAATAAAAACCGGCAAGCCAGTGGCCGCCGCGTGTATTGCGGTGCCGGCTCACCGCATCGGTAAAGGCATCGGCAGCAACCTGCGTCCACGCGTCAATGTCCGGCTGGCCATTGCCGTAGTGCGGAAACCGGCGAACCATTTCGGTAGCTAACGCTTCATGCCCTGCAAAATCGTTTTTCAGGATGCTGACCAGCTGCGGCAGTGTCAGGCGCTTTTCCTCAAAAACCAGACGGTTGATTGCATACAGCGAGTCGCCCACATCGGCAAGGCCGACCGCCTGCACGCTGGTGAAATCATACTCACCGCCACCCCATGTCACGTCACGGCCCTTGTCGAGACAACCGTCAGTGACCAGTGAATTCACCGGCGTGGTGCGATGCGCACGCCCGGCCTGTTCCAGCCAGCCCATGACACGCGCCATGTCATCCACGGCGCATTGCACTTGTGCGCGGTACGCGGTGAGTACATCGTTCATCGACGTCATCGTGCGCACGGGCGGCGTGTCTGTGCCATGTCGCTTGCCCGCAAACGTGCAGCCTTCGTTGAGTGCCTGCTCAAGACATATCGGCAGGTTCATCAGCGCGGCATCGGCAGAATTATAGGTGCGCCCCTGGCTGGCAAGTTCCGTGCAGCCAATGATGGCGTAATCCCGTGCATGCTCTTCGCTGTAACCGGCCTTGCGCATGGCGGCAATGATGGCGTTGTCGCCAAAGAATGCCGGGCGTGCCCCCGTACGCTGCAGCGTTGCAACACATTTGTCGAGAAACCAGGCGGGGGTGCCTGCATGCACGCGCACATGCAGTGCCGGTTCGCGCGTACCGATCAGGGCATAAGCATCCAGGAATATTCCGGATACCTCATTGCTGACATCGTTGCCATCACGATCCACACCACCCAGCGTGATGCCCTGTGCCACATCATGACCACTGAAATAGTGATCCATGCGCGATGAATAAACCGGCATGGCTTCGCAACACTTGAGCTGGAAACTCGCCGTGATCTCGACCGCCTCCTCGCGCGTGATGTCACCGCGGGCAAGGTCCTGCTCGTAAAGCCCGATCAATGCCTGATCCAGCCGGCCAAACGAAACCCCCTGCTCGTAATCTTCCAGGCACATGGCCATGTGCACGATCCACGCCGCCTGCACGCCCTCGCGAAAATTACGGGCAGGGTGATACGGCACATGCCGTAGTGCCCGTGCTGCTGCCAGCAACTCCTCGCGACGCACTACTGTTGTGGCCGCTTGTGCCGCCAGATGTTCAGCTGCATCCGCCAGATTGCCCGCCATCTGGCGGATGCCGGCACTGATAATGCGGATCGACTCATAAAAAGCCCGACTGTCTGCATCGAGCGGACTGCCGTCGGGCCGCGTGCCTGTGGCAAGACAATTCGCCGCGCACGTGTCTGCACCCACCAGACCTTCACGGATGATTCGCCCATAGTTGCCGACCTGATGCCCGACACCGGCCTGCTCGGTAACGATGTAACGCTCCGCATGCAGCATGTCGTACACATGACGGATGCGTGCCGGCGTAAACAGGGCGTGATACAGCACGCTGTCACGGCAGGTGGCCGATGCCAGCTTTACCAGCTTTGCTTTTTCCCTGAGTGTCATCTGCAATGGCACCACCCGCTGCTCCAGACGCGTGATGTCCTCCAGAATGTTTATCGACGAACCTTCCGGATAGTAATTTGCGGCCACGCGCTTTGACGTCATGTTGCCCAGCACGAGTTCATCGTCGTAGATGCGCGACTGGCGATTGGCCAGCACATAGGCAATGGCGGTCGCCCGGCGCACACAAATGTGCGCGTTGCGCAGTCGCCTTGCCTCTGCAGATTTTTTGAATTTCACCAGAAGCTCGGGGCGCTCCAGACAGAGTGAATGCCCGGCGGCATGTATTTCTTCACGAATCCGGTTGATACGGGCCCAGGGGGAGGTGATCTCGACAATGGCATTCATGGCAGCGACTCCGCGTATGGCGTGATGATCAGGCAAGCGCTTTTCACAGAATCATTCTTTCGCCATTGTCCTTGCGGTTCTTGACGACTGGTGACTTGTTTTTGACTATTGATGCCATCGTGGCAGGGTGCTGATGCTGACAAAAAATCCCTGCCGCCTTTATCTGACGGTGACTGTCATGAATAGCGCCGGGCCGCCTTGATATTCGTCAGTTCTCCGGAAACACAATTTGTCTATATTTGCAGCCTCGTTCTGCTCATTATCTTCTTGCGGTCATCTTTCGTTGATCCCATTATCATCATCCGTTACCGCACTTACTGCGCAGTACCTCAGAGGATCACATCAATGAAGGGCTGGCTGCTTCTCCGCTCGCTGGTTTTTTACGTGGGCTATTCGCTCTCCATGATGGTGCAAAGCGTACTGGCATCCATCGTCGGCGTTTTTTCCCGCGACATGGCTTACCGCATCTGCGTTACCTGGTGCGGCTTCGGCGTCTGGTGGGCCAGAGTCAGCTGTGGCATCCGCTATGAAGTGACCGGCATCGAAAACATTCCTGCTGGTGCCTGCGTGGTGTTGTCCAAGCATGAGAGCGCATGGGAAACCTTGTTCCTGCAATCCCTTCTGGTGCCGGCAACCACCGTGCTCAAGCGCGAACTGCTCTGGATTCCGTTTTTTGGCTGGGCCCTGCGCCTGCTCAATCCGATTGCCATCAATCGCGGTGAACCGGCACAGGCACTGAAAGCGGTGCTGCGGCAGGGCGAGGAGCGGCTGGCGGCAGGGCGCCGCATCATCATATTTCCGGAAGGCACCCGCGCCTTGCCGGGCGAGCAGCTCCCCTACAACGTCGGTGGTGCCATGCTGGCCGCCCGCACAGGCGTTCCCTTGCTGCCGGTCGCACTCAACTCCGGTGACTGCTGGCCACGCGGCACGATGATCAAGCGTCCCGGCGTCATTCAGGTCGTGATTGGTGCGCCCATCGACAGCCACGGCATTCCGGCCAAAGTGCTCAACGGGCGTGCGCGTGACTGGATCGAGGCGGAACGGGCCACCCTCGGCGGCCCCCTGACCGCAATCCGCGAGCCTCTTTCCCGGAATTTGTGACGGGGTACGCTTACAGCACTGGCGGATTGGCTATCCCGCAGCGAGAATGAGTCAATCGTCACACCCGGATTGCTCATGGAACCGCTGCATCCCCAGAACTCCCGTCGCCTCCTGCTCGGTTTTTTTCTGGCAGGTCTGTTGCTGCTTGGCTGGAAGGTGTTAAGCCCCTTCATCATCCCCGTGGCGTGGGCGGGCATTCTGGTGTACGTGACCTGGCCCCTGTATCTGCGCCTGCGCAAGGTCTTTCGGGGACGACACACCCCGTCGGCACTGGCCATGACCCTGCTGCTGGCCCTGACACTGATCCTGCCCATCCTGTGGGTGGTATTCCTGCTGCAAAGTGAAATCGGCAATATCTATCAGCTACTGGCACAGCAGCTGGCCCACGGTCAGCTAGTGATGCCAGAGGCATTCCGAAAGGTTCCCTGGCTCGGGCGCGAGCTGCAGGATTTTCTTGATCGCCTGAATGCCAGCCCGGAAGCCCTGAAAATCCAGCTCAAGGAATGGAGCGAATACGCCCTTGATCATGCCGCCGGGTTTGTGGGCGGGGTAGGCCGCAACATGGGCAAGCTCGGCTTCGCCCTGCTCACGGCCTTTTTCCTCTATCGCGATGGGGAGGTGGTGGTCCAGCAGATCCGGCAAGTGCTGATCCAGATCCTGAATGAACGCATTGATGACTACCTGCGCGCCATGGGCGACATGGCCCGTGCCGTGGTGTACGGCATCGTGCTCACGGCCATGGCCCAGGGCATGCTCGCCGGGATCGGCTATGCCGTCGCCGGCATGAGCAACCCGGTCTTTCTTGGCGTCCTCACCGCACTGATTGCCTTCATTCCTTTCGGTACCCCGTTTGCCTGGGGCGCTGTCTGTATCTGGCTGTTCCTGACCGGGCAAACCTGGGCCGCCGTTGGCCTCTTCATGTGGGGCACCTTTGTTGTCAGCTGGGTCGACAACATCATCCGTCCGATGGTGATTTCCAATGCCACCCGCATGCCGTTCCTGCTCGTCATGTTCGGTGTCCTCGGCGGCCTTGCCGCGTTCGGCATGGTGGGCCTGTTCATGGGACCGGTCATCCTTGCCGTCATGGTCGCCGTCTGGCGCGAGTGGCTGGACAACTCCAGCCCCGTCACGCCCCCAAACGGGGCAGACTGATTCTGCCGCCGGCGTACCATGACCAGGCCGGAAATTATTTGCTAGACTCGGGACTGCGCTCACGACAGCAGGGTCGTCGGCGCCTATGCAGCGCCGGACTCTGCAGACCTATCTTCTGCACGCATAAAAAGGAACGGTCCGGCAGTTCTGTTTGTTACCGGGGCAGCACAGGGACGACATCCGCTGTCACATCGAACCAGAAGTGAAATTTGCCATGTGTGGAGCCATCCAGTTACAGGACACCAAAGTATTTTTCCCTCACCCCAACGCCAAACTTCCTGTTCGCAAACGCGATGGTGAAATCGAGTGGGTGACCTGGGGCAAGCGCCGCGAAGAGATATGTGCATTCCCTGAAGGTGGCTGGGCACGATTGTCCTCCATCAAGGACGGGCGCTGGACGCGCATGACGCCAAAGCCGGTGCAGATTGTTGTCGAACGCTTCATGGAAAAGGATGCCGAGGGGCAACGTTACTGGTTTGATCTGGAAGAGGGTGAGTTCATCCAGGGCCTGCTTGCCTTTATCAACGGTGAGGCCCGCGTTTATGTCGTCACCCAGGAAGCCGAACCGCAAACGGCGATGATCCATCCGCGCTGGCCGCGCATCCTGCAGCGTGACGATGTGGACGTCGACCGCGTCGGCAATGCTGTCTCTGCCGCATAAAAATGCTACTGATACCGTAACGCCTCGATCGGTTTCAGTCGTGCTGCCTTGTTGGCCGGATAGAATCCGAAAAAAATGCCGATGCCGGCGGCAACCGCAAATGCCAGCACCATCGATGACACG
>CAYGBB010000086.1:5237-7616 GCA_964347985.1 uncultured Moraxellaceae bacterium | reverse complement strand
CAACTTCTGAATGATGTTTTCCACGTCCTCGCCCACATAACCGGCTTCGGTCAGCGTGGTGGCATCGGCAATGGTAAACGGCACATTCAGCAGGCGGGCCAGCGTTTCCGCAAGCAAGGTCTTGCCGGAGCCCGTGGGGCCGATCAGCAGGATATTGCTTTTGGACAACTCGATTTCAGGGCTGCCCTTGGTACCGGCGGCTTTTTTGATGCCCGCGCGCAAACGCTTGTAGTGGTTGTACACCGCCACGGCGAGTACTTTCTTGGCCTTGTCCTGGCCAATCACGTACTCATCGAGCGTGTGCTTGATTTCATGCGGCGACGGCAGGCGATCACCGGCCTTGTCATGTCCCTGCGGTGGAACTTCTTCGCGAATGATGTCGTTGCAAAGATCCACACACTCGTTGCAAATGTATACCGAAGACGGACCGGCGATGAGTTTGGTTACCTCATGCTGGGTCTTGTTGCAAAAGGAGCAGAACAGCGGCTTGCCGTCACTCTTGCGCTCATCGGTCATTTCATTACCTCGTCAAAATGGAGAACGTCTCAGGGACGCTTCTCCAGCACAGTATCGATCAGGCCATAGGCCTGGGCATCGACTGCGCTCATGAAATTGTCACGATCCGTGTCTTTCTCGATCTGCTCCAGCGGCTGGCCGGAGTGATAGGCGAGAAGATCATTGAGACGTCCCTTGATCTTCAGGATTTCCTGGGCATGGATGGCGATATCCGATGCCTGGCCCTGAAAGCCGCCCAGAGGCTGATGAATCATCACGCGGGAGTTGGGCAGGCAGAAGCGCTTGCCCTGCTTGCCGGCCGTGAGCAGGAAGGCCCCCATGGAGGCTGCCTGGCCAATACAGATTGTCGAGACATCACACTTGATGAACTGCATGGTGTCGTAAATCGACATGCCGGCCGTCACCGAGCCGCCTGGCGAATTGATGTACAGATGGATGTCCTTGTCCGGATTTTCCGATTCGAGAAACAGCAACTGGGCCACAATCAGATTGGCCATCTGATCTTCAATCGGCCCGACAATGAAAATCACTCGCTCCTTGAGCAGACGCGAATAGATATCAAAAGCACGCTCACCGCGAGCAGACTGCTCAACCACCATCGGCACCAGGCCGAGGTTCTGGGGCTGTGCCAGCCCGGAGTAGGGATTGATCACGTGGGTCATGCTGGTTCCTTGAAGACTGCAGTCCGATGAAAACCCCGTCTCCCCGCAGGGAGGCCGAAGATGGATATGTCACTATCGGAAGTGTCAGAGAGAGACGGGCCGAGGTCAAGGCCATCAGCGCCCGTCCGGGCGGCCGAAGCCGCCAGGAGGGGTGCAGGGTATCAGCCCTGCTGCTGGGGGCGCAGTACGTCTTCGTAAGCCGACGCCTTGTCCGAGACCTGTGCCTGGCCAAGGAGGTAATCCACTACCTGGTCTTCCAGAACTACAGACTCAACCTGCTGCATCTGTTCCTTGTTGCCATAGTACCAATTGACTACATCAGCCGGGCTTTCATAGCTTTCAGCGATTTCCTCAATCAGCGCCTTGACGCGCTGGCCATCCACCTTCAGCTCAGCAGACTTGATGACTTCGCCCACGAGCAAGCCCAGTGCAGCGGCACGCCTGGCCTGTTCAGTGAAGAGCTCGTCAGGCAGCATTGAAGGGTTGATGTTCTTGGCGTTGCCACCAAACTGACGCATCATGTTTTCGCGCAGGCGCTGGATTTCGTTGGCTATCATGGCCTTTGGCACATCAACGCTTTGCGTGGTCACCAGACCCTCAAGCACCTGGCCCTTGATGTTGTTCTTGATGGCCTGCTTGAGCTCGCGCTCCATGTTCTTGCGCACATCGGCACGGAACTTCTCGACACCGCCTTCGCTGACACCAAACGCCTTGATGAACTCGTCATCCAGTTCAGGCAGCACAGGTGTCTGTACTGTGTTGACCTTGACCTTGAATACCGCAGCCTTGCCTTTGAGGGCTTCAGCCTGATAGTCCTCAGGGAAAGTCACATTCAGTGTACGTTCCTCACCAGCCCTGGCGCCGACCAGACCCTCTTCAAAACCAGGGATCATGCGCTTGGAGCCCAGCACGATGGAGAAGTTTTTGGAGGTACCACCTTCAAACACTTCACCGTCCACGGAACCTTCAAAGTCGACATCCAGACGGTCACCGTCCTTCGCTGCTTCGGCAGTCTCGCTCCAGGTGGCACGCTGGCGACGCAGGGTGTCGATCATCTTGTCGGCATCGGCATCAGTCACGGCAGCGACCGGACGTTCGACCTTGATGCCGGAAAGGCTGCCAAGGGTCACTTCCGGGAAGACTTCGAAGCTGGCCACGAAAGCCACATCGGCATTGCTTTCGTCCTTGATGGACTCAATGG
>CAYGBB010000086.1:0-5227 GCA_964347985.1 uncultured Moraxellaceae bacterium | reverse complement strand
CAATGGTCGGCATGCCGGCAGGGGTCAGCTTCTCGGTTGTCACGGCTTCGTAGAAGCACTCGCGAATGATTTCGCCCAGCGCTTCCTGACGGATGCTGGCGCCAAAGCGCTTCTTGACGACGGCGAGGGGCACCTTGCCAGGACGAAAACCGTCCATACGTACGGTACGGGCGGTCTGGTTGATGCGATCGTTGACTGCGCTGTCCACACGGGCCGCAGGCACAGTGATGGTCATGCGGCGTTCAAGGGTGGAGGTAGTCTCAACGGAAACTTGCATGGCGTCCTCTATTTTTAGGTGGCGGGAACAGTATCTTTGCCGTCCCGGTGCATCGCGAAAAGACGGGCATTATAAGGAATGAAAAGGATAAAAAAAGCCTGCCGGACCGATGAGGCCCACTTCCGGTAAAAGAGCAATAAAAAAGGCGCCCTCAAGGCGCCTTTTTTGACAGTACTTTGGTACTGATATATCCAAATTGGTGGGGCGTGAAGGACTTGAACCTTCGACCAAGAGATTAAGAGTCTCCTGCTCTACCAACTGAGCTAACGCCCCGAACTCATTGCCATTCGGCCGGATAAGCGGCGCGAACTTTACGCTTGTATGACCGTGAAATCAAACGGTTTTTTACATAAACGCGCTAAATATGGGGTGGTCGATGGGACTCGAACCCACGACGGCCGGAATCACAATCCGGGACTCTACCAACTGAGCTACGACCACCACTGACTCACACCGAGGTTGGCGCGCCCGGCAGGATTCGAACCCGCGACCACCCGCTTAGAAGGCGGGTGCTCTATCCACCTGAGCTACGGGCGCAGATTAAACCTGAGGGCACCACACAAGAGACTGCTGAAAAAGTTGGTCGGGACGGTAGGATTTGAACCTACGACATTCTGCTCCCAAAGCAGACGCGCTACCGGGCTGCGCTACGCCCCGAATTCTTTCAACTAGACCGTTTCCGGCTCGCCTCAATGCGAGGGCGCATGATACTGATGCCCCCCACCCTCGTCAACGAACAAACGACGGTTTTTTCAGGGCTTTTCAGGGAGTTGGCGAATACTTGAACAAAATGCAGGTTTGGTTGGTCAGGGCGGCGCATGCGAGAATATGCGCCGACTTCCACCCATAAGAGAGTTACTTCATGACCGCGCTTGTGCTTGATGGCAAACAGCTCGCTACCCGGATCGAAATTCAGCTGGCCACCCGCGTGGCCGCCATCAAGGCGCGCAGCGGTCGTACCCCGATTCTCGCCACCATTCTGGTGGGGGGGGATCCCGCTTCAGCTACCTATGTAAAGATGAAAGGGGCCGCCTGCCAGCGGGTAGGGATGGAGTCTCTCAAGGTCGAGTTGCCGGACAGCACAACTACCGGGGAACTGCTGGAAGCAATTGGCGCACTGAACGCCAATCCGGATGTGCATGGCATCCTGCTGCAGCACCCCGTTCCGCACCAGATCGATGAACGCGCCTGCTTTGACGCCATTGATCTTGCCAAGGACGTGGATGGCGTTACCTGCCTGGGTTTTGGTCGCATGAGCATGGGCGAATCGGCTTACGGCTCTGCTACGCCGGCCGGAATCATGACCTTGCTGCGAGCCTATGACATCCCGTTGTCCGGAAAGCATGCTGTCGTGGTCGGGCGCAGCCCGATCCTTGGCAAGCCGATGGCCCTGATGCTGCTGGCCGCCGACTGCACGGTGACGGTATGTCACTCACGCACACAGAACCTGCCGGACTTCATCCGTCAGGCGGATATTGTGATTGGAGCGGTAGGCAAGCCTGAGTTCATCAAGGGCGACTGGATCAAGGATGGTGCCGTCGTGGTTGATGCCGGATATCACCCGGGCGGCGTTGGTGACATTGAACTGGCTGCAGTGAAAGACCGGGCCAGTGCCTGGACCCCGGTTCCGGGGGGCGTGGGCCCAATGACCATTTGCACGCTGATTACCCAGACAGTGGAAGCCGGGGAAAAACTGATTGGCTGATTGATCTCGCCACGCTGCACATAATAAAAGTCCGCTGCATCCTGCAAAGATCAGCGGGCTTTTTGTTCAAGCCCATCAGGAATGAAATGCCTGCTAGTGATTGATGCGCGAGACCAACAGCTTGTCGATACGGCGCCTGTCCATGTCGATCACTTCAAAACGCAGTCCCATCCAGTCAAAACACTCGCCGGTTTCAGGAACATGGCCGCGCAGAAACAGTACAAGGCCCGCCAGCGTCTGATAGTCACGACCGCCCTCTTCCATCTCATCCAGTTCAAGCGGGAAAAGTGACTTGAAGCGATCAATGGAGAGTGACCCATCCAGGAGATAACTCCCGTCTTCGCGCTTGACGATGTCCGGGTCATCTGTGGCGGAATCCCCGGTAGACATTTCACCAACCAGAGCATCCATGATGTCTTTGAGAGTGACGAGACCTTGCACACTTCCATATTCATCAACCACTAACGCGATATGCTGTTTGCGTTCGCGAAAAGTGTCGAGCAAGGTCAGGGGCGAAATTGAGGCCGGGACAAATACAGGGAACTGCATGACGGATTCAATATCAAACTCCTGCTGGCTCAGCCGCTGGGCAAACAGGTCATGCATGGCGACCACTCCAACCACGTCATCAATACCGCCATTGAACACCGGCAGATAGCTGTGGCGTGCGGCCAGCATCACGGCTTGCTGTTCCTCGGGTGTGTCCTGTAAATCCACCCCAGTCACATCAGCTCTCGTGGTCATGACCTGGCCCAGCTGGTAATGATCCAGTCGCATGACATTTTCAATAAGGTCCTGCTCGGCCTTTTCAAACACGCCAGACTCAATGCCCTCTGCTACCAGCACCTTGATCTCCTCCTGAGTGACAATCGGCGTAGTCTCGGGATGCAAGCGGAAGGTATTCAGCAGAAAGTCCGTCGAGTGGCTGAGAAGGGATACCAGCGGCTTGGTGAGGCGCGCCAGACCCGCCATGAAGGGAGCCAGTATCCGGGCAATCCGCTCCGGAGCCTGCATGCCGATACGCTTGGGGACCAGCTCACCAATCACAAGGGAGAAATACGTCACCACCACTACCATACAACCGGTAGCGAGTGGCTTGGCATAGGGGGCGAGCCAGGAAACATCCCGAAACAGCGGTATCAGGCGCTGCGTAATGGCAGCCTCGCCGAAGGCACCACTGAGGACGCCAATCAGGGTAATACCAATCTGGACGGTGGACAGGAAGCGGGTGGGATGTTCAGCCAGAAGTAGCGCTGCACGGGCACCGGAATCACCCTCATCGGCCAGCTGCTGTAACCGCACACGGCGTGAAGACACAATCGCGATTTCAGACATCGCAAACACGCCGTTGATCAGGATCAGCAGCAGGATAAGTAAAATGTCCATGGGGCCATCTTGGGGGACGCCAGGGCGTCGGAACCGGCATGATACGGAGAAATGCAGGGGCTGACAAAAGCCCCCCGTATACCAGTATGCTTGAGGGCCGTGAACTTGCCCTTGAGACGCCCATGTGTCAGCTGCTCGGCATGAACTGCGCCACCCCGACTGACATCACTTTTTCCTTTTCCGGCTTTGCCGCAAGAGGCGGTAAAACAGGCCATCATGCCGATGGCTGGGGTATTGCCTTCTTTGAGGACAAGGCTTGCCGACTGTTCATTGACCACGAGTCAGCCTCCACCTCCCCTATTGCCCAGTTGGTCAAGAACTACCCGATCAAGTCCCGCAATGTGATTGCGCATATCCGCAAGGCGACCCAGGGCAATGTCGAACTGGAAAACTGCCACCCCTTCCAGCGTGAACTCTGGGGCCGGCACTGGATATTTGCCCACAACGGCAATCTGGAAAGCTTTGCACCAACGCTTAAGGGTATATATCAGCCAGTGGGCACCACTGACAGTGAACTGGCCTTCTGTACCCTGCTGGAGGGTTTGAGAGAACGATTTGGCACCACCCCACCCGCCCTGGACAAACTGTTTGAGGCAATGGCAGAACTGGTTGTACCCATCAGCCGGCATGGAACCTTCAACTTCCTGATCTCTAACGGTCAGGCGTTGTTTGCCTATGCCACTACCCGGCTCCAGTATGTAGTGCGCGAGTGGCCATTCCAGAAGGCTCATCTGGTCGATACCGACATGGACATCGATTTTTCGCAAAACACGACACCCAATGACCGTGTTGCCGTGATTGCTACTGAGCCACTGACTGATGATGAAACCTGGACGGCACTGGAAAGCGGTGAGCTGATCTGTTTCCAGAATGGGCAACCCGTCATGCGCAAACTGACATTGTCACCGCAGGAGCAGCAGGAAGCGTGGGCAAGAGCCTGTTCGCCCGCAGATATCGCCAGTCAACCCGACTGACACACCGTATCACTCGCCTCAATAAAAAGCCGCGCAATGCGCGGCTTTTTACATGACCCAGTGTCAGGACATCAATCAGCCTTGCGCCACTTGATGCCTTCACGAGAAAACTCGACCACTACGCCTTTGGCCTTGAGTTCATCACGCAGCTCATCAGACCTTGCAAAGTCCTTTTGCTTGCGTGCCTCCGTAATCGCCGCAATCACCGCTTCAACTTCAGCCACAAAATCGGCATCACCGGCTCCCGCCTGCCGGAAAGCATCGGGATTCTGCTGCAGCAGCCCCAGCACACTCCCCAAACGCTTCAGTAACGCGCCGTATTGTGCTGCCTCTTCCGGTTTGTCCGCCTTACCCAGACGATTCACTTCACGGGCAATTTCAAACAGCACAGCCAGGGCTTCCGGTGTATTGAAGTCATCATCCATGGCGGCGGTAAAACGTGCCTGAAACTCACCAGCGACAGCCGGTTCGCCGACACCGTCCAGCACAAGTCCGTTCAAGGTGCCGTAAAAGCGCTCCAGAGAAGCCTTGGCATTGTTCAGCGCATCTTCAGAATAGTTCAACGGGCTACGGTAGTGGCTGGCGATAATGAAATAGCGGAGCACTTCCGGCTGGTAGTGTTTGAGCACATCACGAATGGTAAAGAAATTGCCCAATGACTTGGACATCTTCTCTTCGTTCACCTGCACAAAACCGACATGCATCCAGGTGTTGACGTATTTCTCGCCAGTGGCACCTTCGCTCTGGGCAATTTCATTTTCATGATGCGGAAACTGCAGGTCGCCACCACCACCATGAATATCAAAGTGATTACCCAGGCAGCAGGTCGACATGGCCGAACACTCAATATGCCAGCCCGGACGTCCCTTGCCCCACGGTGAGTCC
>CAYGBB010000085.1:0-7670 GCA_964347985.1 uncultured Moraxellaceae bacterium | reverse complement strand
ATGCGCGTGAGCGGCTGGATCTGTTTCTGGATGCTGAAGGTCGTGAAGAACTGGCTGCAGATCTTGCGCCCCATGATCTGCTCAAGTTCAAGGACAGCAAGAAATACAAGGATCGCCTTGCCGCTGCACAAAAGGAAACCGGTGAAAAGGATGCACTGATTGCCATGAAGGGCCACCTGAACGGCCTGCCATTGGTGGTGGTGGCATTTGAATTCGGTTTCATGGGCGGCTCCATGGGCTCCGTGGTAGGTGCGAAGTTTGTCCGGGCGGCGGAGCTCTGCCTGCAGCATCGCATTCCGCTGGTGTGCTTTGCCGCATCCGGTGGCGCCCGCATGCAGGAGGCACTGTTCTCGCTGATGCAGATGGCGAAAACCGCAGCGGCGCTGGAACGCATGAAAGTGGCGGGTATTCCCTATGTGTCGGTGATGACAGATCCTGTTTATGGTGGTGTGTCAGCCAGTCTTGCCATGCTGGGCGACATCAATGCGGCCGAACCAAATGCCCTGATCGGCTTTGCCGGCCCGCGCGTGATTGAACAGACTGTGCGCCAGAAGCTGCCCGAAGGTTTCCAGCGTTCGGAGTTTCTGGTGGAGCATGGTGCCATTGACATCATCATCCATCGTCAGGAAATGCGGGATACGGTGTTCCGTCTGTTGGCCAAGCTCACGCATTATCCGGTCTGATTTTATTTTCAGTTTTGTTGAAGTCGGCCTGCGGGCCGATTTCTGCTTTTGGAAAACAGGTTTTCATGACGCTTGATGATTGGCTGTCCTGGCTCGAAAAGCAGCACCCCAAAACCATTGATCTTGGCCTGGAACGGGCAGGGCAGGTCGCTGACCGTCTTGCCTTGCGTACGCTAGGCTGTCCCGTTATTACCGTTGCTGGTACCAATGGCAAGGGGTCGACGGTTGCTACCCTGGTCAGTATTTACCAGTCGGCTGGTTATCGGGTGGGCAGTTACACATCACCGCATCTGCGCTACTTCAATGAACGGATAAGCGTGAATGGAGTGCCGGTCGATGACGCCACTCTGATTGCTGCCTTTGAAAGAGTACGGGCAGTACAGGGTGATGTTTCACTGACCTATTTTGAGTTCACCACGCTGGCTGCCTTCCTGATTTTCAAGGAGGCCGGCCTCAATGTGGTGGTGCTGGAAGTGGGTCTTGGCGGGCGGCTGGATGCCGTCAACCTGGTGGATGCCGATGTGGCTGTCGTCACCAGTATCGGCATTGATCACACGGAATACCTGGGGGATAGCCGCGAGCTGATTGCGACGGAAAAAGCCGGTATTTTTCGTGCCGGACGTCCTGCTGTCTGTGGTGACCTTGACCCTCCTGCTACTTTGCTTGCAGCGGCCCGTAATCTGGACGTATCGCTGGTATGCCGCGGTCGTGACTTTGATTTTCGGGATGACGGCGACGACGCCTGGGCATGGCATGATGGCCAGCGCGTGCTGACGGGGCTGCCGCGACCGGCGCTGGCCCTGGTCAACGCCGCGACAGCTTTGGCCGCCATGTTTGCGGCACCACTGGCAGTAGATGAAACATCGCTGCGTGAAGGCCTGCGTCTGGCCAGGCTCAACGGCCGCATGCAGGTTGTAGCAACCCATCCGCTTATCCTGCTGGATGTCGCGCATAATCCCCATGGTGCAGATTTCCTGATGCAACAGTTGCCGCCGGCAGAGGCAGGACAGCGAACCCTCGCGGTCCTGGGCATGCTGGCAGACAAGGATATCGATGGCGTCGCCATGTCGTGCCTTGGACGGGTGGACACCTGGTACGTAGCCTCACTGGCGGTCGCCAGGGGAGCTGCCGCCGTGCGACTGTCTGATGCATTGCACTCCCAGGGCTGTCATGTGGCCGGGCACTATTCCAACGTACGAGCAGCCCTGCTGGCTGCTCGTCAACATGCCCGCCCAACCGATAGAATTCTCGTGTTTGGATCCTTTTATACCGTGGCAGCGGCTCAGGAAGCGCTGATGACGGAGTTGTCGGAGTCATGATGGAAAAAGCTGTCAAGCAACGCCTCGTTGGCGGGCTGGTACTGATTGCAGGAGCGGCACTGTTTCTGCCCATGCTGCTGGAAGGAACGGGTGCCGATCTGACTGTGCCGCCGTTGCCGGCGCCTCCCGTGGTGGCGGGCGTTGAGGCTTTGCAGCCTCAGCTCGCACCTGAAATACAGGCGGCCAACCAGTCGGTGGACGAGGCACAGGCACAGCAGGAGTTTCATGAGGTAGCGCCGGTTGCAGCAGAGGCTGGCGTCGAGGAAACCCCTCCGGACGACGCCTACAAACTGGCAGAGACACCGGTAACCCCTGTTGCTCCTGTGGCGGCAGCTGCATCTGCTGAAATGCTGGCCGCAGACAAGGCAGCTGCCGAGGCTGCCCGTCTGGCGGCACAGAAAGCCGATGCCGAACGTCTGGCGCGTGAAAAGGCTGCCAAAGAGCGACTGGCTCGTCTTGATGCCGAGAAGAAGGCGCTGGCGGCGAAACAGGGCAGCGCACAACCGGTCATCAAGCCGGTGGCCTCTGCCGTAGTCGCCACCAAGCCCGTCGCCAACCTGCCGGAGGCCTGGGTTGTTCAGGTGGCCAGCCTGTCGGCGCGAAACAAGGCCGATGAGCTGGTGGTGCGCCTGCGTAGCAAGGGTTATCGCGCCGCCGTTGTGCACCAGAGTGGTATGTGGAAGGTGCTGGTGGGGCCGGAGTTGCGCAAGGAAGTGGCCGAGTCCATCAAGCAGCGGCTCGCCGCAGATCCCGAGTTGCATCTCTCTGGCTGGGTACAGGCCTGGAAACCCTGAGTGCACTGACCGAGGGCAGATATGGTAGAATCCCGGCGCAAGCGGCAGGTCATCTGCCGCTTGCCATTTCTGCCACTTGCCACCGGTAACGGACAAGATTATGGCCGCACTTCATCCTGCTGACTGGGTCATTCTGGGCGCGATTGTCATCTCGCTCGCGCTGGGGTTTTTTCGTGGTTTTACCCGTGAGGCCTTTTCCCTGGCGGGGTGGGTGGCTGCCTACGTGGTGGCTCGCCTGTTTCATGCGCCATTGGAAAACATGCTGGTTGACAGCATCAGTACACCGTCCTTGCGCCTGGCGACGGCCTGGGGAGGGCTTTTCATCACCACTCTGGTACTGGCCTCGCTTGCGGCTTACCTGGTCCTGAGTGTGATAGAGAGTGCAGGCTTGCGCAGTGTGGACCGTTTTCTCGGCGCTGGTTTTGGTGTGGCGCGTGGCCTGATTCTGGTGCTGGCGGTACTGGTCATGGTGTCACCATTTGCCAGCAAGGATGCCTGGTGGAAAAACGCCATGTTTCCTAAAGAATTTCTCCGCTTCGAGGCTGTCGGGCGTGAAATGAAAGACAAGGTAGTCAGGGCAGCAAAGGAAGTCGGCAACGGAAAGACGACGGATTCAGTGCCTGCCGGGGCAGGCGACTCCAATTGATCTGAGGTTTGCTATGTGCGGTATTGTGGGTATTGCGGGAAAGTCGGCGGTCAACCAGTCGCTGTACGATGCACTGACTGTGCTTCAGCATCGTGGACAGGACGCCGCAGGTATTGTCACCTGTCATAACGGGCGGCTTTATCTCCGCAAGGAAAACGGCATGGTGCGTGATGTATTTCATACACGCCACATGATGCGTCTGATCGGGAATTTCGGTATTGGTCATGTGCGGTATCCAACGGCGGGCTCCTCGAGTTCGGCTGAAGCGCAACCGTTCTATGTCAATTCCCCCTACGGTATTACTTTGGCGCATAACGGCAACTTGACCAATGCCCATGAAATTGCCCGTGATCTTTTCCGGGAAGATCTTCGTCACATCAATACCGACTCTGATTCGGAAGTACTGCTTAATGTATTTGCCCATGAGTTACAGGCACTGGGCAAGCTGAACCCGACCGAGGATGATCTCTTCAAGGCAGTCAGTGCAGTGCATCGTCGCTGCAAGGGTGCTTATGCGGTGGTCGCCATGGTGACCGGTTATGGCATCATCGGTTTCCGTGATCCCTACGGCATACGCCCGATCCTGTTTGGTGAGCGTGATACGCCGGACGGCAAGGAATACATCATTGCCTCAGAGTCGGTGGCCATTACATCACTGGGCTATCGTGTCGTACGCGATCTGGCACCGGGTGAAGCTGTCTTCATCAATTCCCAGGGTGAGTTGTTTACCCGTCAGTGTGCGAACAATCCGGTACTCAAGCCCTGCATTTTTGAATTTGTCTATTTTGCGCGGCCTGATTCGATTATCGACAATATCTCTGTCTACAAGGCCCGTCTGCGCATGGGCGAGAAGCTTGCCAACAAGATCACCAATGAGTGGGGCGAGCACGATATCGATGTGGTTATTCCGATTCCCGATACCAGTCGAACCTCGGCACTGGAACTGGCCAATCATCTCAACGTGAAGTTTCGTGAAGGCTTCATGAAAAACCGCTACATCGGCCGTACTTTCATCATGCCGGGCCAGAACCAGCGCAAGAAGTCCGTGCGTCAAAAACTTAATCCGATTGGCTTGGAGTTCCAGGGCAAGAATGTGTTGCTGGTTGATGACTCCATTGTGCGTGGTACCACGTGCAAGGAAATCATCCAGATGGCCCGGGATGCCGGTGCCAGGAAAGTGTATTTCGCCTCGGCGGCGCCTGCCGTGAAATACCCGAATGTGTACGGTATCGACATGCCGTCCAAGAGCGAACTGATTGCCTACGGTCGTACCGAGGAAGAGGTCTGCACCATGATCGGAGCGGATCGTCTGGTGTACCAGAATCTGGATGACCTGATTGCTGCCGCTCAGGAAGGCAATCCGCATATCGATGGCTTTGACTGCTCCGTGTTTGATGGTGAGTACATCACTGGCGACATTGATGATGACTACCTGAATGCCCTGCAGGCAGCCCGCAATGATGCAGCCAAGAAAAGAACGAATAGCGAAGGTGTAGAAGCCATGTCGACTATTGTTGATCTTTCGAATGGCAATTAATGGCACTTGGGAAAAGGCGCGATCATGAGTCTTGATGATGAACTGTTGGCCTCGCTAGGCTTTGACAGTCTGGCGGTGCGGGCTGGTCAGCATCGCACCAACGAGGGCGAGCACAGCGAGCCGATGTTTCTGACATCATCTTTTGTGTTTGACAGCGCCGCACATGCCGCTGCCCGTTTTAGCGGTAGTGAGCCGGGTAACATCTATTCACGGTTTACCAATCCGACGGTACGCACCTTCGAGCAGCGTCTGGCTGCCCTGGAGGGCGGCGAGCGTGCCGTGGCGACAAGCTCCGGCATGGCCGCCATCATGGCGACGTGTCTGGCCCTGTTGCAGGCGGGCGATCATGTAGTCTGTTCACGCAGCGTATTCGGTACCACCAATGTGCTGTTCGAAAAATACATGAAGAAATTCGGTGTGCAGACAACATTTGTCTCGCTCACTGATGTTGCCTCATGGCAGGCGGCCATCACGCCGCAGACCAGGCTTTTTTTCCTGGAAACCCCCAGTAATCCGCTCTGTGAAATTGCCGATATTCCGGCATTGGCAGCTGTGGCACATCAGCATGATGTCCTGCTGGTGGTTGATAACTGCTTCTGCACGCCGGCCCTGCAACGGCCGATCGGGTTGGGTGCAGATATCGTGATTCATTCAGCCACCAAATACATTGATGGACAGGGGCGCTGCATGGGCGGTGCCGTGGTTGGCCGTCAGAAGGAGATGGAGGAGGTCTTTGGGGTTGTGCGCACCTGTGGCCCCACCATGAGTGCCTTTAACGCCTGGGTATTCCTGAAGGGGCTGGAGACCTTGCGCCTGCGCATGAACGCACATGCTGACAATGCTTTGATATTGGCACAATGGCTGGAGTCACGCCCTGAAGTGGCACGAGTGCATTACGCAGGTCTGCTTTCGCATCCGCAGCATGAACTTGCCAGGCGCCAGCAGTCCAAATTCGGTGGTGTGTTGTCTTTTGAGCTGAAGGGCGGACGTGACGAAGCCTGGCGGTTTATTGATGGCACAAGGTTAATGTCGATCACTGCCAATCTGGGTGATGCCAAGACCACCATTACGCACCCGGCGACAACCACGCATGGCCGTCTGAGCCCGGAGGCCAAAGCGGCGGCGGGAATAACCGAAGGGCTGATCCGTGTTGCGGTGGGCCTGGAAGATATTGCGGATTTGCAGAAAGATTGTGAGCGCGGATTTGCAGCACTCGCCTGAGTGCTGCTGTCAGTTTTTCGACAATTTATCGCCCAGCCTTCTTGCTCCTCGTGTTGCCAGCGCCATGATGCTCACCTGCGGATTGACACCAAGCGGACCCGGCACACTCGACCCGTCCATGACATACAAACCCTGCGTACCAAAGACCTGATGTGAGGCATCGGTTACACCGAATTTCTCGCTTGCGCCCATTTGGCAGGTGCCCAGTGGATGATAGGCCGTGATGGTGAAATCTCGCGGTGAGCGTGACTTTTCCAGGTAAAGGTCGAGTTCTTTTTCATTACGTACCCGGCCCATGTGTCGCAGTCCCGGAATAAATACCTCTTTGGCACCTGCAGCCAGATACATGCGTGACAATTCGCGTATGCCGCGCTTGAACAGGGCGAGATCGGTATTGTTCATCCAGTAGGTAATGAACGGAAAATCAGGATGTGGGCCAGGGCGAACGCGGCCACGTGATGTGTCGCGGATCATGAAGCCAAAATAGGCAGTGTGCTGGTAGTTTTCCACGAACTGCGTATAGGGTGCCCCGGCCAGAGGGCTCATCATGCCGTGGCCAATAAATGGAATGGTGCCACCTTCAAACATCAGGCCTTCTTTGGCCAGGTCGGCAACACCAAAGCCCTGCGGGATGCGTCGGGCATGATCAAAGGTGCGATCAGGGAAATACCCCAATGCCACTCCGGCCGGATGAATGCTCAGTTGCCGCCCGAGCTGAGGCAGACGAATACCGTTGCGCATCAGGAATACCGGGGTCAGGAAGCTGCCCATGGCCACAATGGTGGCACGGGCACGCACAGTGAGTGTGATGGGCTTGCCGTCTCCGCTTCGGCCTTCGGCACGAATACCCTCGATGGCTGTGCCATTACGCACCAGTTCAGTCGCCTTGAAGCCGGTAAACAGGAACGCCCCGGCATCCAGTGCGCGCGGCATGTAGCTGACGTTGGTGGACTGCTTGGCGTCGGTCGGGCACCCGAACTGGCACAGGCCCTGGCCATCACAGCCAACGGCATTGCGGGGCAGGTCATGGGTTTGCACAAAGCCGATGCGATTGGCGCCTTCACGGATAACGTTGCCGATTTCTCCCACATAGCGGGGGTCGGCTTTCTGCACCTGCAGAATGTCCATCACCTCGGCGTTATAGGGCGCCATCTCGGCGTCGGTAAAGTCACGAAGTCCCAGTGCGCGCCAGCGTGCCAGGGTTTCCGGCGGGGCCGCCATGGCAGTGCCGGAGTTGATCGTGGTGGTGCCTCCCACATTACGACCAATCGGGATGGGGATGATGGTATTGCCGACTGCCGCGGTGAGCCCCATGGCCCGGTATAGCAGGGGGATCATTTCGGTCAGGCGTCCGGTGAAGTCACGCCGGTCGTGATACCGGCCTTCCTCGATGATCACTACCGCCAGGCCCTGGCTGGCCAGCTCCAGCGCGGCGGCAGCGCCACCAGCACCTGTGCCGATGATGACGAC